>CAZKOJ010000214.1:0-5572 GCA_964554365.1 uncultured Clostridium sp.
GGTATCACAGAACCATCTGCGGTGACGGACGAGCAGAAAAGTATAGAAATTTACCTTATATAGGAATATTAAAAGAGGAAGTTTATAAATAATTAACCTAAATTTATTGTAAAGGTATTTTCCTTATGATACAATTTTACAGTATAAACTTAAAAGAGAGGGGGGCCTGTAATGAAAAAATTTTCAAGTGCAACGGCCTGGGTTATAGTGTTTGTATTAGTTATTCTGGCGGCATTAATGCTTGCAAGAACAAATGAAAATTCAACAGTCATCAATTTTAATGAATTTCAAAAATACTGGATAGATAACAATATAAAGAGTTTTCAAGTGAAGGAAGATAAAATGACTGTAGGAGGTACTCTAAAGGATGGTACTCAATACGAAACCGTAGTTCCATCTGAAAGGTTATTTCAATTCATAGGAGAACACCCAAAAAATGGAGAGGTTAAGGAGCTTTATGTTAAACCTGCAACAGTTCCTATGTGGGTGCAGTATTTACCTACGGTATTATTGATATTGATGCTTGTAGCTTTCTGGTTCATGTTTATGCAACAATCACAAGGCGGCGGCGGAAACAGAAATGTAATGAATTTTGGTAAGAGTAGGGCTAAAATGGCCACATCTGACAAAAAGAAAGTGACTTTTGATGATGTAGCAGGAGCTGATGAAGAAAAAGCAGAGCTTGCAGAAATCGTAGACTTTTTAAAACAGCCAAAAAAATATATTGAAATGGGAGCTAGAATTCCTAAAGGAGTCCTTCTTGTTGGACCTCCTGGAACAGGAAAAACTCTTTTAGCAAAGGCTATAGCAGGAGAAGCTGGAGTACCATTCTTCAGCATATCAGGGTCAGATTTTGTAGAAATGTTTGTTGGTGTTGGTGCCTCAAGAGTTAGAGATTTGTTTGAACAGGCTAAAAAGAACTCACCATGCATTATATTTATAGATGAAATAGATGCAGTTGGTAGACAAAGAGGTGCAGGACTTGGTGGCGGACATGATGAAAGGGAACAAACTTTAAATCAATTACTAGTTGAAATGGATGGATTTGGTGCTAATGAAGGTATAATAATGATAGCAGCAACAAATAGACCAGATATACTAGATCCAGCATTACTAAGACCAGGAAGATTTGATAGACAGATATTAGTTGGTGCACCGGATATTAAAGGAAGAGAAGAAATTTTAAAGGTTCATTCAAAAAACAAACCTTTGTCTTCAGAAGTTAAGCTTTCTGTTCTTGCAAAAAGAACTCCAGGATTTACGGGAGCCGATTTAGAAAACTTAATGAATGAATCTGCACTTTTAGCAGTTAGAAAAGATAAGAATGAAATACAAATGGAAGAATTAGAGGAAGCTGTAACTAGAGTTATAGCTGGTCCAGAAAAGAAGAGTAGGGTTATTGATGAAGATGACAGAAGACTTACAGCATATCATGAAGCCGGGCATGCTGTAGTTATGAAACTTCTACCTACTGCGGATCCAGTTCATCAAATAAGCATAATACCTAGAGGAATGGCTGGTGGATACACAATGCATCTTCCAGAAAAAGATAGTTCCTATATGTCTAAGACTAAGCTTAAAGATGAAATAGTAGGACTTTTGGGTGGAAGAGTAGCAGAAAAATTGATAATAGGCGATATCAGTACTGGTGCCAAAAATGATATAGATAGATCAACTACTATAGCAAGAAAAATGGTTATGGATTATGGTATGAGTGATTTAGGACCAATTGCTTTTGGATCAGGACATGATGAAGTGTTTTTAGGAAGAGATTTAGGAAAAGGAAGAAATTTCAGTGAAGAAGTAGCGTTTGAAATAGATAGGGAGATAAGGAAGCTTATTGACCAAGGATATAATGAAGCGGAAAAACTTCTTAGTGGAAATATAGTAAAACTTCATGCAGTTGCTAAAGCTCTTTTGGAAAAAGAAAAACTTGAAGCAAATGAATTTGAAGAAATCTTTAATCAAGCTTAAATAAGAGTTAACAAAATAGAGGCTGCTAGCCTCTATTTTTATTATAAAAATATATTAAAAGATTCATAAGAATGATATAATATTCATGTGTTTTTTAATTTTAAAATAAAAATAAAAATAAAAATTAGGATGAAATGGGATGATTTTATGGAGTTTAATGTAAAAGAAGGAATGACAGCTACAAGGGAAATATATGTAACAGAAAACGATACGGCAAGTAAGCTAGGTTCTGGAAATATAGATGTGTTTTCTACACCAGCCATGATTGCACTTATGGAAAACACATCCAAAAGTTGTGTGGACTTACATCTTCCTTTTGGGTATACTACGGTAGGAACGGAAGTTAATATAAAGCATATTAAAGCATCTCCTGTTGGAATGAAAGTAAGATGTGAATCATCTTTATTAAATATAAATGGGAAAAAATTAACTTTTAATGTGGATGCTTGGGATGAAAAAGGCAAAATAGGAGAAGGTAGTCACACAAGGTACATAGTAAATAGTGAAGAATTTATGAAAAAAATACAATCATAGTCTAAAGGAGTTCACTTGTATTGACAAATAAAATTTAACTGTTAAAATTAAACTGTTAAATTGACAATAAAACGGGTATATCACAGGGCAGCTTTAGAGCTGCTCTTTAATTATGTATAGTTATTAATAAAAACTTATATTTTTATAGAAAGGCGGAGTGCTGAGTGATCTTAGTTTTAGATGTAGGAAATACCAATATTGTTTTAGGAGTATACGAAGATAGGGAACTTATTGCAGATTGGAGATTATCCACGGATTCAAAAAGAACAGCGGATGAATATGGCATTCAAGTTGCCCAATTATTCTTACAAAATAAGTTAGATCCTTCCGATGTTGAAGGAGTTATAATATCGTCAGTTGTACCTAATATAATGTATTCACTAGAGCATATGATAGTAAAATACTTTGAAGTGATACCTATAATAGTAGGACCAGGAGTAAAAACAGGAATAAATATAAAATATGACAATCCTAAAGAAGTTGGAGCAGATAGAATAGTTAATGCTGTTGCTGCTAGAGAAATTTACAAAAAACCAGTTATAATTATAGATTTTGGTACAGCTACAACCTTTTGTGCCATAACTTTAAAAGGAGATTATCTTGGAGGAACTATATGTCCAGGAATTAAAATTTCTTCAGATGCATTGTTTGAAAGAGCAGCTAAGCTCCCTAGGATAGAATTAATAAGGCCATCTAGTGTTATATGTAAGAATACAGTATCTAGTATGCAATCAGGTATAATATATGGATATATAGGCCAAGTAGATTATATAGTTAACAAAATGAAAAAAGAAATGATTGAACTTGGTGAAAGAGAGCCTTTTGTAGTTGCTACAGGTGGGCTTGCAAAACTTATTAATGAAGAATCAAAATCCATAGATTTAATAGATCCAATTCTAACACTTAAAGGACTTAGACTAATTTACGAGAAAAACAAAGAGCAGGTGTTATAATGAGGATAAAAAACTTAGAATTTGAAAACAATGTGTTTCTAGCTCCTATGGCAGGAGTTACAGATATAGCATTTAGAGGTTTGTGTAAAAAAATGGGTGCAGGACTTGTTTATACAGAGATGATAAGTGCTAAGGCATTGTTTTATGGTAGTGAAAACACAGAAAATATGTTATTGATTTCAAAATATGAATCTCCTGTAGGAGTTCAAATTTTTGGCAATGATCCTACCATAATGGCTAAGTCTTGTGATTTTTTTAATGATAATAAAGATATTTGTATTGTAGATATAAATATGGGATGTCCTGCACATAAAATAGTTAAAAATGGTGAAGGCTCAGCTTTGATGAAAGACCCTAAATTAGCAGCACAAATAGTAAAAGAAGTAAAAAGAGCTTCGATAAAACCTGTAACAGTAAAATTTAGAAAAGGATTTGATTCCAATAATATTAATGCTGTTGATTTTGCAAAAGAGTTAGAACAAGCTGGAGCTGATGCAATAACTGTCCATGGCAGAACTAGAGAAGAAATGTATGAAGGTAAAGCGGATTGGGAAATAATAAAGCAAGTTAAGGAATCAGTTTCTATTCCTGTTATAGGAAATGGGGATATAGTTACTGCTGAAGATGCAGTAACTCGGCTTCAAAGTGTGGGCTGTGATGGCATAATGATTGGACGAGGAGCCATGGGTAATCCTTGGATTTTCAAACAAATTAGTGAAAAAAATATAACTGGAAAAGTTACATATCCATCTTTCAAAGAAAAAATAGATGTATGCATGGAACATTACAATAGAGCTATTCAGTATAATGGTGAAGATAAAGCTGTAAGAGAGATGAGAAAACATATAGCGTGGTATTTAAAGGGGCTAAAAAATAGTAAGGAAATAAAAGAAAGCATAAATTGTGAAAAAAGCAGTAAAAATGTTATATCTATTTTAACGGAATATAAAAATAATCTTGAGCTTATATATTAAAATTGTAAGTAATTTTTAATAGTAAAAGTGAATAAGTTATAACATAAACAATTTTTTAAGGAAGATGGATGGAGCCAGTAGTATATGTCAACTCTGATATAAAAAAATTTTATAAAGATAATAGCTTTATAGGTAGAATAAGAGATAAGTTTAATATTTTTTTATCAGAAGAAAATTTTATAAAAGAATTAAACTTAAGTGTAGTTAGTGTTAAACTTCCTTGTAATTTCGATGAAAAGTCATATTTTAACAATATAAACATTGCAAGAAAAATAGTTAGGAATACTCAAGCAGAGTTGGCACCTAAGACCTATAGACTTTTAGATTATAAATTTTTTAACAAATTTCAAAAAGAAATTACTGCTTTTGGAGTGGTTACAAGCTCCAAACTTATTTTAAGAAATCAGCATAAAAGCATAAGAGATAGTTGTATAGTAATATATGATGCTTCGGATAATATATTATTTGATACAGTTTGCTCTATGGCAAAGGAATGTAAATATATAATATTATTATCTGAAAATGTTCTAAGAGCTAATAATATTTCTGAATATATTATTGCTAATTATGGAATAACACCTATTGTGAGCAATAATGCTAAATATGCATTTAAAAATGCAAATTTTATTATAACATCTCGAAATATAGACATAGATACAAAAGCCATTGTATGGTATTTAAATAACAAATATACTCCTATCAAGGATAATGGCAATATAGTTAATGATGTAACTTACTCTGTACCTTGGAATATTTGCAGTTTAAGTAACAAGGGCATGTCCAACGAGCTTTTAGGGGCTATATTGTGTCAAATGGATGAAAGAGATGTGGAAAAATCATTAAAGTATAATGGAATATTTTTTGATAGGATAAAGTTTAATGATAGTACATTAGTTTTTAGTAAATAAACTAACAATGAGTGCGCAAATCACCAAAATGATGATCCCGAATACAATTCCAAATATAACCATCATGGTGGGCGTCATAAATTTGGCTGTCATTTCCATGGCTTGATCCAATTGCTCTTCAGACATATTGCCAGAAGCAGCCATGTTTTCGCGGAACTTATCCAGCATCTGCTCGATGTAGCCGGTATTGATAAAACTCACATAAATAAATGTAAAGGCACTGGATATA
>CAZKOJ010000215.1:0-5511 GCA_964554365.1 uncultured Clostridium sp.
AGCTTCTGCTAATTTCTCTTGAGTATAAGAATGATCTCTTATTAAGTTATAGTAGGCCTCAGCTTCTTCTAAAAAACTTAAACTTTCTCTTTGCAAATTTTCTAAAAGTGCAATAGCTGCAGATTCCCTATCTGTTATATCTACTATTATAACAGGAACTTCTAATAATCCTGCTTTTTTAGCAGCTCGTAATCTTCTCTCCCCAGCTACTAGTTCATATTTATCTTCTCCTAGTTTTCTAACAGACAAAGGTTGAATTATACCATATGCATTTATTGATTGCGCTAATTCTTCTAAACCTTCTTCATCAAAATGTTTTCTAGGTTGATATACATTAGGTAAAATTAAATTCACGGATATATAATTAATATTTTTTTGCATATTTAACCATCCCTCTTATGATTTCCTATTATTAACATTTCTTTATTTTTTCACAAATTCCTTCTAATTTCGTATGTTTTTCATACGACAAATTGTTACATCTATTTTAAAGGGTTTTTACTTGCAGTACCTGCTTTTCTAGGATATAATCTCGGAGTTTCTTTCACTTTCTTTATTATAACAAGATTATGATTTAAATCACTATTTTCAATGTTTATTTTTATAATATCTTCTATTTTCCCTCCTAGAGTAGCAACAGCATTTTTACCTTCTTTAAGTTCATCTTCTACAGAGGGTCCCTTCATAGCAACAAAGTAACCTCCCACCTTAACATAAGGAATACATAATTCACTTAACACTGCAAGGTTTGCTACAGCTCTAGATACTGCTACATCTGATTTTTCTCTATATTCAGGTTTCCTTGAAAAATCTTCTGCCCTTCCATGAATAGTTGTAACATTTTTTACATTAACTTTATTTATTACTTGATTTAAAAAATTTATTCTTTTGTTTAAAGAATCTAAAAGTACTAAATCAACTTCTTCTCTCATTATTTTAATTGGAATACCAGGAAAACCTGCTCCAGTACCTATATCAATAATACTTTTAGCTTCCTTTAAAGGGGAAAACTTAAATATTTTTATACAATCTATAAAATGTTTCTTAACTATTTGTTCATCATCTACTATAGCTGTAAGATTAATTTTTTCATTCCAAAATTTAATCATATCCTTATACTCAATGAACTTATTATAAGTTTCTTCATTAAAAGATAATCCTACATCCATACAAGCATCACTCATTATTTGGAAATACTCCATAACATATTCTCCATTCTGATATTTAATTATTTTCAGCTCTTCTTCCGTATTGTCTTTCCAGATATATTAAAATCACAGAAATATCTGCTGGTGATACACCTGAAATTCTAGAAGCCTGACCTATTCCCATAGGTTTTATCTTACTTAATTTTTGCACAGCTTCTAATCTTAATCCACTTATATCACTATAATCGATATTTTCTGGTATAAGTTTACTTTCAAATTTCTTAAATTGATCAACCTGCTCCAATTGTTTTAAAATATAACCTTCATATTTTGAAATGGTATTTACTTCTTCTGTTACATCATATGGAAGTTCTTTTCTATCCTTATCTAGTGGTGCTACTTTAGAATAATCAAGTTCAGGTCTTTTTATGAGTTCATATAAACTTATAGTTTTTTTAAGATCTGAAGAATCTATTAACCTTAAAAAATCAACAACTTCTTTTTTGGGAGTAATTTGAATGTTCATTATTCTATTTATTTCATCTTCTATATCTTTTTTTCTTTTAAGAAATTTATCATATCTCTCCTCATTAACAAGACCCACCTTGTATCCAATTTCAGTTAACCTTAGATCTGCATTATCTTGTCTTAAAAGCAGTCTATATTCTGAACGTGATGTCATCATTCTATATGGTTCTTCTGTTCCCTTAGTTACTAAATCGTCAATTAACACACCTATATAAGCATCTGATCTTTTTAAAATTAACGGCTCTTCTCCCTTAACTTTAAGTACAGCATTTATTCCAGCGATAATACCCTGTGCTGCTGCTTCCTCATAACCAGAACTGCCATTTATCTGACCAGCTCCAAAAAGTCCGTCAACTTCTTTAAACTCCAATGATAACTTAAGTTGCTGTGGATTTACACAATCATATTCTATAGCATATGCTGTTCTTAATATCTCTACATTTTCAAGCCCTGTTATAGTTTTATACATTGCGATTTGAACCTCTTCTGGTAAAGAACTAGAAGCTCCACCTACATAGAGTTCTTCTGTGTTTTCTCCTTCTGGTTCTATAAATATTTGATGTTTTTCTTTATCAGGAAATCTCATAACCTTATCCTCTATAGAAGGACAATATCTAGGACCTACTGATTTTATGCTTCCATTGTATAATGGAGATCTATCTATATTATCTCTTATAACCTTAAGTGTATCATCTGTAGTATAAGTCAAATGACAAGATACTTGTTCTCTGTCTATATTATCATTCATAAAAGAAAATGGAACTATTTTTTCGTCACCTTTTTGTTCTATCATTTTTGAAAAATCAACACTTCTTCTATTTATCCTTGCTGGTGTACCTGTTTTAAATCTTCTGAGATCTATTCCTAAATCAAGAAGACTTTGTGACAAATCATTTGCTGGGAAAAGACCACTTGGTCCACTCTCATAACTAATTTCACCTATTATAATTTTTCCTTTTAAATATGTTCCTGTTGCAAGAATAACAGCTTTAGTTTTAAAATAAGCTCCGTTTTTAGTAAGTACTCCTGAAACTTTTCCGTCTTCTGACCTTATGTCAGTAACTTCAATTTGTCTTAAACAAAGATTTGGCTCTTTTTCTATAATGTGTTTCATTCTCTCAGAATATCTTTTTTTATCTGCCTGAGCCCTTAATGAGTGAACAGCAGGCCCCTTAGATGTATTAAGCATTCTTGATTGAATAAAGGTACTATCTATATTTTTACCCATTTCACCGCCTAAAGCATCTATTTCTCTAACTAAATGACCTTTAGCTGTTCCTCCTATATTAGGATTACATGGCATGAAAGCCACACTGTCTAGATTCATAGTGCATATTAATGTTTTGCATCCCATTCTAGCTGCTGCAAGAGCTGCTTCACATCCAGCATGACCTGCTCCAATTACAATTACATCATATTCACCAGCAAAATACTCCATATCCCTTACCTACTTTCCTAAACAAAATTGTGAAAAAATCTTGTTTATTATATCTTCTTCTAGCGTATCTCCAGTTATTTCTCCAAGGTTAGTCCAAGCATTTCTTATATCTATAGATGCCAAATCTATAGCAGCTGTATTTTTTAATGCATCTAAAGCTTGATTACAACTTTCTTTAGCTCTAATTAATGCTTCTTTATGCCTTGTATTAGTTATAAGTATTTCCTTTGACTTCACTTCCCCCTTAAAAAATAATTCTCTTATGCATTCTTTAAGTCTTTCTAATCCATATCCTGTTTTAGCAGAAGTTTCTATTATATAATGTGAATTTAAACTTTTTATATCATCTTTATTTATTTTACCATCTAAATCACTTTTATTTAATAGAATTATATATTTTTTATCTTTTATATATTCTATAATTTCTTTATCTTCATCATCCAACGGTCTACTTAAGTCTAACATTAACACAACTAAATCCGCTTCATTTATTTTCTCTTTAGACTTTTCAACTCCTATTTTTTCTACTAAGTCCTGAGTTTGCCTAATTCCAGCAGTATCGATAATTTTTACAGGTACTCCATCTATATTAATATATTCCTCTATAACATCTCTTGTAGTCCCTGGCACTTCAGTAACTATAGCCCTTTTTTCTTTTAAAAGAGAATTTAGCAATGAAGACTTTCCTACATTAGGTTTACCTACAATAACAGTATTAAGACCTTCTCTAATTATTTTCCCTTCTTCTGCAGTATTTAACATTATATCTATATCTTTAAATACATTTTTTAGCTGAATTATAACTTTTTCAGCGGTTACTTCTTCCATATCTTCTTCTGGATAGTCGACTGTAGCTTCTATATGAGCAATAATTTCTAATAATTTGTTTCTTATTAAGCTTACTTCTCTGGAAACTATTCCTTCTGATTGCTGTACAGCTGATTTCATAGATAGTTCAGTTTTTGCTCTAATTATATCTATAACCGCTTCTGCCTGACTTAAGTCAATTCTGCCATTCAAAAAAGCCCTCTTAGTGAACTCACCTGCTTCTGCAAGTCTAGCTCCATTTTTTATTATCTCTTCTAATATTATCTTGGTGGCCATAACGCCTCCGTGACAGTTTATTTCAACTGTATCTTCTGCAGTAAAGCTTCTTGGACCTTTCATATAGCTTACTAGGACTTCATCTAATACATCCCCTGTATCTTTCTGTATAATAAAACCATATCTAATGGTATAAGGTTTTATATCATATAATACCCTCTCATTTTTTCCTTTAAACAATTCACTTACTATTTTTAATGATTTATCACCAGATACTCTTATAATAGATATACCACCTTCACCTAAAACTGTACCTATTGCTGCTATAGTATCAAATTCTTTCATTAGTATCTCTCCTCATTTTTGAAATATTACTAAACATAAAGCAAAAAGAAAGCCTTTAGGCTTTCTTTAAATCCACTACAACTCTTCGGAAAGGTTCTTCACCTTCACTATAAGTATTTACAAAAATATCATTTTGAAGTGCAGAATGAATTATTCTTCTTTCGTAAGGATTCATCGGCTCTAATTTTACAAATCTTCCAGTTTTCCTAACTTTATCTGCTATTCTTCGTGCAAGTCTTTTTAAGGTCTCTTCTCTTTTTAATCTGTAATTTTCTGTATCTAAAACAACTCTTTTATATTCAGTTTCATGGCCTTTATTTACTACAAGACTTATAAGATACTGAAGGGAATCCAATGTCTCACCCCTATAACCTATAAGTATTCCCATATCTTGACCACTTAAAGATACTTTTATTATGTTATCTTCTTCTTTTATTTTTAGTTCAGCTTTAACTTTCATGTTATCTAATATATCTTCTATAAAAGCTTTAGCTTCGCATATATAATCTCTCTTAACTGTTACTCTAATCTTTGCAGGTCTTGAACCTATACTAAAAAACCCCTTTTTTCCTGAATCTAAAATTTCTACTTCAATCCTATCTTCAGTAACTTTTAATTCATTTAAAGAGTTTTTCACAGCATCTTCAACAGTTCTCCCTGCCATTTCTATAACTTTCATACACAAGTCACCCCCTAGGCTTTACTAGTGCTTTTATTTGTGCCAACTTTTTTCATCACTAAAGTTTGTGTTATTTGAATTAAATTGTTCACTACCCAATATAATACTAAAGCTGACTTTAAACTCCAGCTAATAAATACCATAAATATAGACATTCCTACATTCATTGTAGTTGATTGCTTTGCTTGAGCGCTATCACCAGAAGGCATCATTAAAACTCCTGAATAATATGTAGTTAACCCAGATAAGACAGCAAGAAATATATCTCTTTTACCTAAATCGCTTATCCACAAGAAATGCACTCCACTTATACCACTTAAATTATTAAA
>CAZKOJ010000216.1:0-5504 GCA_964554365.1 uncultured Clostridium sp.
TCAGTCCAGTCATTGACTCAACAGCTTTTTTTACATTTTCCTGTACTTCTAAAGCAACATCTGGAATTTTTACACCATATTCTACTACTACATATAAGTCAACAGCTGCACTATTTTCACCAACACTTACTTTAACACCCTTTGATAGATTTTTTTTCCCACTTAATATTTGAGTTATGCCACCTACAAGACTAGCACTCATTCCAACTATTCCCTTTATTTCTGTGGTTGCTAGACCTGAAATTACACCTACGACTTCATCGGATATTTTAACAATACCCATGTCAACTTCACTTTTTATATTTTCTTCCATTCTCAGTACCCCCTAGGTTTTGACATAAGTCAAAGACTTTATTTATATTATATCAAATAGATTTATCTTTTACAAATACATAAATTTTTATAATAATGATTTACTATTAGATACTAAAATGTAAAATGCATAACTAGAAATTATTACTTATACATATTATTTTTCTATTGCTTCACATCAATTTCTACTTCTTGTATTTTAGCTATACCCATAACTACATTCTTTATATCCCTTGCATCTTTATCTGTTAGTTTGTCCTTTCCTTTTACTACTACTCTTACTTTATTGTCTTCTATAGAACAAATTACATCCTCATAGCCTTTACTTTTTAGGGTAGTTTCTATTTTAGATTCATAGTTAGTATTCATGGCTAAATCAGTATATTTCTTAGCAGCCTCATCTCTGTTTTCCTTAGATACATTTTTGTCATCAATGAATGTCTTTAACGTTTGTAATGTTTGAGCATTTTTTTGATCTCGTGTCAGCTTTGCTTCATCAAAAAACTGTGATTTACTACTTTTCTTATCACTACTGTTAAAAGATACTGTACTCTTTCCACTACTGTTGTCTCCCCCATTAACATACAAAGGAGTATTAAGCTTTGTAGCAAGTACCCCCGCACACACAATAAGAGTTAAAAGAGCAACAATAATTACAGCTTGTTTTTTATTCATCTTTAATTCCCCCTATCTACCTTTCTAAAAAATTATATGCTTTTAAGAAAATATATATACTACTTTTTCATAGGATAAACATTAACTTTATCCTCTGATACATTAAATAAGTTGACAACAGCCTTTGCTATTCTAAGCTCAGTAACTTTATTCTCTGCTCCTTCTGCAACAATACAAACTCCTGAAACCTTGGGTTTGTATTTTTTTACTATAAGTGGCTCTGATTTACCGCCATCATTTGTAATAACTACAGTACTCCCATTATTCTTTTGAGTTGAACTTCTTTTTCCGCCTTCATTATCCTTTTCTTCTGTAGTATTAGTAGAATCATTTACATTTACTGCTGGCACCTGTTCTTCTCCACTTTCAAAATTAACCATAACTTCTACTTTTCCTACACCTTCAATTTTTTCCAAAGTACTTTTAAACTTTTCTTGTACGGATGTTTCATAATTTTGAAAAGCTCTATCATCTGCTGTTAATTCCTTCTGTGGTTTACTACCATTTTTTTTATTATCATTGAGTGCTTGAACATTTGTGTTTGTACTAGAATTCTTTAAAAAGTTAATTGTTATAAGGATTAATACTCCTACTAAAAATACTATAAGTAAATTAGCTGTATTTTTTTTACTAGTAGATTCATTCTTACTCTTTGTCTTATTCAGGTTTTCTAAAAGTTTTTTAAACCCTTTTAAATCCATAGCTTTCCTCCTTGCTTTTCTAATTAAAATTAAAAAAATTGTTTATTAATTAATATTTTATAGTTTATATACTTGAATTATATCTTTAGAAATATTTAATTCACCGCTTATATATTTTGTGATATTCTCACTTTTCTCATTATTAACACTTTGAGAACCATTTACAAACTTACTATCCGATCCCATTTTTACCTTTTTGATTTTTTCTACAGTGCCTTCCTTAACGCCTATCTTAATGTCCTTTATTTGTAATTTTTCTTTGTCATTATCATAGCTAGCATCTACTTGAACACTATAATTACTGTCTGGATATTTTTCTTTTAATTTTTTTTCACAACTAGTCTGTAAATTTAATTTAAAAGCTTCTAACGTATTATTCATACTTTTTTCCTTATATTCTTTAAACTCACTATTATTAAATTCTTTCTTATCAAAACACTGAATAGCATTATTCATATAAGTATTCATATCAAAATTTTTATCAAATAATTTTATTATTGGATTAACAAAAACTGTAATCAATATTAATCCCAGCACAAATTTTGCATACTTTTTCAAGCTGTTGTCAGGTAAAATAATCTCTACGGCCGTAATAAAAAACACAGCTGTACAAATTGTTACAATCCATTCTTTTAATGCCTGAAGCAATGTATCTCACCTTCTTCTATTGTTTTCTACTCTTAACCTTAGCCTCCCATCATTACCTTTCCTGCTGATGCAACAATAGCTATCATAATAAAAAACATAACAGAAACACTTATAAGACAAGATGTTATCAGCACCAATGAATCTCCTGCTGAGGTTATGCAATTTACAAGCCTAGTGTCACTAATAGGCTCTATTAGTGCTCCTGTAAGTTTAAACATAAGTGACATTATTAAAAGCTTTATTACTGGAAAAAGCATTATTACAATAAGCACAACTAATCCTAAACTACTTAAAGCATTTTTTAACAATATAGAATAACCAGCCACTGTAGATATAGCATCTGATAGACTTTTTCCAACTATGGGTACAAAGTTGTCCACCGCAAACTTAGCAGTCCTAGCGGTAACTTCATCAATGGTTTTAGCTGTAATTCCTCTTATAGTAATTATGCCTATAAACACAGTCATTATAATCCCCTGGGACCACAAAGCTACCTGATTTAAAAGTTTAGTAAGTTTATCTATCTTATATTCATCTGACATGTTATTTACAAATTGGAGAACAAACGTCATACATATTATAGGGATTATTATATCCATAAATAATTTTGCACTTATAGTTATTGCTCCTATAATTATTGGGTCCATTATTGCAGCCTGCACAAATCCCCCCACACTTGCAATAAGCATTATTAATATAGGAATTAATGCTGTCATAAAGTCTGTCATTTCCTTTATAGTACTTCTAGCAGTATCTACACCTATATAAAAGCTTTTAGCCATTACTATTATTAAAAGAGCATAGCATGAAAAATAAGCTATATTTGATAATCCCTCACTACTAAATGCCTTTTGTAGATTCGTTAACAATGCGCATATAAGTGCTATAACAATTAAAATGGCAAGTAATTTCAGTGAAGCCGCTACTTCTCTAACTAAATAACCACCTAATGCATTTAAAAGCTTTTTTGTAGAAAATTTACCATCTCCCGTTTTCATGAAGTCTTTTACATAACTTTTTACATCTACATCTTTCAATACTTCATACTTAGTTTTCATGTTAGATATATAATTATAAAACTGTTCTATTTCCTTACTATCCACTTGTTGTGTCAAGTTTTTTTGAGGACTATTAGTTTCCATGGCTTGTACATTAAAACAAACGGTAAAAATCATAATTAAAATCAATATAATCTTTTTCATAATAACACCTACATAATCTTTAAAATTGACTGCAATACAGCCATAAGTATAGGAATCGCCAACACTAAAATCAAAATTTTACCTGCGAACTCAACTTTTGTTCCTATATTACCTTGCCCTGCATCTTTACAAATCTCACTACAAAAAGATGCTAAGTAAGCAATTCCTAATATTTTAAATACAGTAGTTAAATATACAAAATCTATATTAGCCTTAAGAGACAACTGTTGAACAAACTGAAGTACTGCTGTAATTTTAGTTATTATAAATAAAAAAATCACTATGCCTACTGCTATGCTTATATAAACTGCTAAATCATTTCTTCTATCTTTAAAGATCAATACTATAAAAAGTGCCATAAATGCAAAGGCAACTATTTTTATTATTTCCATAGATTCCTCCTAAAGTTGAAACATTGTTCTCACGGAAGTAAATAACTTATTAACTAAATTTATCACCATCATAAGAACTATTAAAATACCAGCCAAATTTGCTACTACAGCATAATCACCTTTGCCACTGGATTCCAATACTTTATCTATAAGTATTATAACTATACCTACCCCTGCAATTTTAAATATTAAACTTATATCCAACATTAAAAAATCCCCCCTCTTTAACCGAAGAATATTATTTACTCCAAGGCACATTCAAAAAAATAACTAGTCAGTCTGCTAGTCTATTTTGTGTCATACTGCGTCAGCAGAACCCTTTGATAGAACAGCTATTAACGGAACCTATAAAGTATCCGTCGCATCTTCGACTTGTTATTTTCTTTCATATGCCTAAATCAATATTATAACCACCATAGTACCTAATGAAAATCCAAGATATCTATACATTTTCACATTCTTATTCATTGAAATTTCTGAACTTTCAAGTTGTTTTTTTAAACTATCTAAAGCTAAAGTGAACATTCTACGTTGACCTTCTATATCACATTCTCCAAGAGTTTTAGCTAAATCTAATATTACATTTATATCTCCTTTTTTTAAATTCAATGCTTCTTTTCTCTTATTGAACACCTTATAAAATGCTTGATATACATTGTCAACTTTATTTGAGAAAAGCAATGTTGAAACTTCTTCAAACACATTTTTTATGGGGCTTATACTCTTTTGCGATACATTTAAAATTGCATCTGGCAATGTATTATGATTATAAACCATGTCATTTTGTAGTTGATTAACACATCTTTGAATTTCATTAAGCTGTTTTGTCCTTTTTTTAAAACTTTCTCCATATATGAAACCTATAGCTGAGGTTGCACCAATAATCATAATGCATGCTAAAATTTTTAACATATTTAACGCCTCCACACTACAGCACTGCTTATGAAATCATATACATATTCAATAGTGCCTGCACCATCTTTGGAGCTTAATACTATTGCTCTTTTAAATACTTTGTTTTCTATAATTTCTTTGAAAACTTTTCTATTATACAAGTCCTCTATGCCATATCCATGTATTGTAGTAATAAGATTCACCCCTGAATTTAATGCAAACAATATGCTATCCATATCTTTATAAGTTCCAATTTCATCGCATACAATCACATCTGGTGACATACTTCTAACTGCCATCATTATTCCTTCACTCTTAAGACAACTATCTAAAATATCAGTTCTTACCCCTGTTTTCAGTTGAGAAACCCCATTATAGCAGGCTCCTATTTCACTTCGTCCATCAATTATACAAACTTTTTTACCCACAATTTTTTTTTCATTTATACCATCTGAAATGTTTCTAACTATGTCTCTTAGTAAAGTAGTTTTCCCACACTTTGGTGGTGAAATTATTATTGTATTTGTTACACTATTATTTTTAAAAATAAATTTCATTATTGAATTTGAGCATCCTATAACTTCTCTGCACACTCTTATATTAAGAGATGCTATACTCCTTATTGTTTTAACTTCATCTTTTTCCATAACACATCTTCCACATATGCCAACTCTATGTCC
>CAZKOJ010000217.1:0-2286 GCA_964554365.1 uncultured Clostridium sp.
ATTATTTCTAACAAATTCTTATAATTAAAAGGGCTATCGCCTTAAAATCTTTTTTGTGGCGAAAGTTCTAAAATAATAGATATTATTCTTAGATTTAAAAAATAGGTATTTTAATGAACACTATAGTAATTCATTAAACATAACACTTATATTTATATAAACAGAGTTTTTATTTTCAGGTGGGGTTTTAATCCCATCTGAAGCTTAGAAATCGTTATCCAGGGACGTAGCGACTCTAAATCTCTATCTTTTAGAAGATGGAGATTTAGAGTCGGTAGTCATCGGACAAAATCTAAGCAATTAAGTTTTCCCTGCCTAACGGCATGCGGGCTTATTAGCCCTAGGCATAAAAAATGGAATTATATATGTAAAAGTATATTTAACGCAAAATTTAGAGTGGACAGAAGCTTAAATATATTGTGAAGAAAAACTTAGAGTGAATTTAGAAGGCCTTATGCTTCACGTTTTAAAACTACCGTAATTTAAATCAGGACGATTTAAGCCACGAGGAGCCCAGGACGGGCTGATCGAGTGGGTAGGTAGTTTTAAATAAGTGAAGCATTAGGCCTTCTTAATAAACGGACGGTTTTTTGAATAATATATTCAAGCGTAGGCCACTCTAAATTTGCGTGGTAATTCGCTTATTAGAGGGATCTATTTTTCACCCTAGAAAATACAGCTATAGAAACTGCTATAAGTGCTAAATATATAAAAGTATACATAATAGGTACTAACCCAGCTGTATAAAAATATTTTAACCATATAAAAATAGCAAGAGAAACTACTGCCCAAAAAAGAGAAACATAACTCATGTTTTTATTTCTATGTCTCCAACTATCAGGATCTTTCATCTTACCTATTATTTCTTTCCTTGTAGTACTGTCTGATGAAGTTTTTGTAACCAATAATTTAAAGTATAAATAAAATGCAATGGAAATTATAGAAATGGATAAAAATAAATATGACAACGATATACTTGTAATAGACATTAAAAAGCACTCCTTTATTAAAAATTTTATTACTAATAGTTTAACCAAAAAATAAAAAATAACTATTCTTTTATAATCTGAAACCGTAATAAGGTATCTGAAAGAAAATAACAAGTCAAAGATTCTGATAATATTTTTTTGAAGATACCTGAGGTTAGTGGAGTTATGAAATGCTTTAAAATAGATTCCTAGAAAACGGAGTGAAAATTTAAAAAATTTAGTTAATTACGTTTATTTTTATTAACAAATATTGTATAATGGAATTGGTTAATCTATGAGTTTTTGAGGAGAGGGTGTATGTTATGACTGAATGTCCTTTTTTATCAAGTTATGATAGTGTTGAAGAATGTTTTAAAGAATGTGCTTTATATAACTATAAAGGTACAGGGGGTGCTTGTCCTTTTCAAAATCTTACTGAATACAAAATAATAAAAATAGATTATAAAGAAGGGATAGAATCTGTTGAGAAAGATTTAAGGTTTATTAAGGATTGTTACGTTGAAATGCATAAAGAATATTTATAAAAAACTAAATTTAAGTATATATGTAATAAATAGTTCAGCTGGGACAAGTATTAATTGACAGTTCATAGTGAAAGCTAAATTTTCAATGTGAACTGTCAATTAAAAAATTGCTTAGCAATTTTTTACTTTTCCTCATATGTATCTGAATATTTGTGAAGTAAGTCTTGTTTTAAATCCCATAATTTTTTTGATAAGTCTACATAATAATGATGGGGATTTTCAAACCTTAAAACCTCAGGCCACATTTTTGATGTTTCTTCTTGGGCTATGTTTTTAATTTCCATAACATCAGGACTTTCATAAACTGGCATTCCTTTATCGAAAATTTTTACCATTAATTCTCTTACATAATAATCTTTAATTTTTTTCTTTTTCCATGTATAAATGGGGTCAAATATTTCAATAGGATCATTTCCATTTATTACTTCATCATTTAATGTTATTAAATCTGCAACAGCTTTATTTTCTTTTTTATCGTATATTCTATATATTTTTTTAAATCCTGGATTGGTTATTTTTTCTTCATTTTCACTTATTTTTATTTTAGGAATTATATTTCCAATAGGATCTTCTATAGCTGATAATTTATATACACCGCCAAATACTGGTTCGGATCTTGCCGTAATCAATCTTTCTCCTACACCAAGAGAGTCAATTTGAGCACCTTGACTTAAAACATCTCTTATAATAAATTCATCAAGAGAGTTTGAAATAACAATTTGCACATCAGTAAACCCTGCTTCATCAAGAATTTCTCTGCATTTTTTAGTAAG
>CAZKOJ010000217.1:2296-5463 GCA_964554365.1 uncultured Clostridium sp.
ATGTCACCACTATCTATTCTTACAGCCTTAGGTCTATATCCCTTAGGAAGTAAAATTTCATTAAATACCTTTATGGCATTAGGTAAACCGGATTTAAGCACATTGTAAGTATCTATTAAAAGGACACAGTTGTCAGGGTATACATCAGCCCAAGCTTTAAAAGAATCATATTCAGTTGGGAAAAGTTGTATCCAACTGTGAGCCATAGTTCCTGATGCTGGTACTCCAAACATTTCCTCTGCAATAGTACATGCAGTAGAGGCACATCCTCCAATAATAGCAGCTCTTGCTCCATAAATGGCGCCATCATATCCTTGAGCCCTTCTAGAACCAAATTCCATTACAGGTCTTCCTTCTGCTGCTCGGCATATTCTATTAGCTTTTGTAGCTATTAATGTTTGATGATTTATAGTAAGCAGTATCATAGTTTCTACAAACTGCGCCTGGATAGCAGGCCCCTTAACTGTAATCAAAGGTTCGTTAGGGAAAACAGGGTTTCCTTCAGGAATAGCCCATACATCACAGGAGAACTGAAAATTTCTTAAATAATCTAGGAATTCTTTAGAAAATAGATTTTTACCTTCTAGGTATTCAATATCATCTTTTGAAAATTTAAGGTTAGATAGATATTCTATAACCTGCTGAACGCCGGCCATAATGCAATATCCACCGCCATCAGGTATTCTTCTAAAGAACATATCAAAATAGGCTACAGTATTACCCATATCGCTGTCTAAATACCCATTACCCATAGTTAATTCATAAAAATCAACTAACATAGTAAGGTTCCTTCCAGTTCTTATGTCGAAATTCTTAGTGTATTCCATGGTTAAATCTCCTCTATACGTTTTAATTATATTAATAAGGTTAACAATTATAATGTATATACACATTGTAATACTTTACTAAAATTATTACAATAGTATAGGATAAACCTGATTATATAATTTAGAAAATTTAGAAAAGCTATGTAATTTAAGCGTATTTTATAAAATATAGGTAGTAATTACATAAACATATTATATGAATATCATTTAAAATATATTAAAGAATATCCGTTAGTGGAGAGGGGTAGCCTCTCTTGATTGGTATATCTATATTATACGAGGGGGAAAGGAAATGTTGAAAAGTGACAGCTTAGACATTTATCAAAATAAAGCAGTTTATACTAAAGATACTAATGTGCTGGTTGTAGCTCCACCAGGCTCAGGAAAAACCACTGTAATTGTAAATAGAACAGCACATTTAATAGATAATGTAGGTGTTAATGCAGATAACATAGTAGTAATTACTTTTACTAAGGCAGCAGCTGTAAACATGAAAAAAAGATATGTGGATAAAAGTAATACAAGGAAAGTCCCTTTCTTTGGAACCTTCCATGGATTGTTTTATAAGATATTAAGTAGGCATAGGAAAAAAATTAATATAATAGATACTTCTCAAGTCTATAGATTAGTAAGTGGAGTATTGGCATCTTTCTTAGATTCAGTAGGAGATGAAAAAATTAAAGAAGTAATAAATTGTATATCTATATTTAAAAATAGTAAAGAAGACATGGCATATTTTAATCCTAGTGTAGATAAGGAGATTTTTATAGAATGCTTTAGAGTGTATGAAGAATATAAAGAAGAAAATGAACTTATGGATTTTGATGATCTTCAATTGAATGTACAAAAACTATTTATAGAAAGACCAGAAATTTTACAGGGGTACAGACGACTATTTAAATATCTGTTAATAGATGAATTTCAAGATTGTGACAGCATACAAATAGAATTGCTGCAAATGATAGCACAAGGTAACTCTATTTTTGCAGTTGGAGATGAAGATCAGTGTATTTATGGTTTTAGGGGTTCAAGACCTGATTGTATGGTTAATTTCCAACAATATTTTAAAGAGGGTAAAAAGATATTTTTATGCAAAAATTATAGAAGTAATGAAAACATAGTGGAGATTTCAAAAAAACTTATAGGAAATAATGGAAATAGAAACAGTAAAAAAATAGAAGCAAATAAAATTACAAAAGGAGTTATAAATTTTTTTAATTTAAAGGATGAAAAAGAAGAGGCGCTAAGCATATGCAAAGCTATAGAAGAGTTGGTTAAAGAAGAAAAATATAATTTTGAAGATTTTTCAGTTTTATATAGAACTAATATGGAAAATAGAACTCTTATAGATGTTATTTTGAAAAAGGATATACCTTTTAAAATATTAGATAAACAATATAATTTTTTTGAACATTTTATATGTAAGGATTTAATAGCATATCTGAAATTATCTTTAGATATTACAGATAAGTTAAGTTTTATACGAATAGCTAATAAACCTTTTAGGTATATTAGTAAGATAAATATTGAAAAAATGAGGAAAAACATAAATAAGGAAAGTTGTTTTCAGTGTCTAATAGAAATGGAAGACATGCCGATTTTTCAGATGAAAAATTTAGAAAAATTAGAAAAAGAGATTATAAAATTAAATAAAATGCATTTAACAGATGCATTAAATTTTATAACAAATAAATTAGGCTATTACGACTACATTAATGAATATAGTAGAAGAGTTAAAATGGACAGTAGGGAATTAAACGATGTTATAGAGGAATTTAAGACTGCTGCTTCTGATTTTAATAGCATAATTTCTTTCTTAATACATATAGAAGAAATAAAAGAAAAGCTAGATAAAAAATCTAATGGGGAGAGTGGTGTGTTATTAAGCACTATACATGGCGTAAAAGGTATGGAATTTAAAAATGTGTTTATTATAAATTGCAATGAGGGTGTGCTGCCGCATATAAATAGTATTCCTAAAAACATAGAAGAGGAAAGAAGACTTTTTTATGTTGGCATTACTAGAGCTATAGATAATTTAAATTTATATACTACTAATGCATTTAAAGGAAGGGCATCTCAAGCATCTAGATTTATAACAGAATCAGGACTTAAGACTGAAACTGAATTAAATACAGAACATGAACTACAAGCTATGTTCAGTAAAGGAGAGGAGATAGTCCATAAAAACTTTGGAAAAGGAACGATTTTATCTTATGAAGGAAATTATGTGAATATAATTTTTGACAATTATATACAACGAAAGTTTGATGCTATAGTGCTAAAAAACAGCCAATTATTGATAAAAAATAATTAAAATGTGATATATTATTATAATCA
>CAZKOJ010000218.1:0-5372 GCA_964554365.1 uncultured Clostridium sp.
ACCCAATTCTACAATTTGGATACATCTCTAACGTACCATCGAACATATATTTTTCTGGATCCATAATTATATCTATCAGTGTGCTTTTTCCGCTGCCATTTGTTCCTATGAAAGCACAATGCTCTCCATCTTCTAATGTAAATGAAATATTATTATATAGATCCTTTTGCGGAAATGAGTAGGACAAGTTATCAACTTTTATCATAGTATTACCTCTCTTTATCACTAAAAAAGAGCCTATAAAAATAAGCTCTTCAATATATTCTCTTATTAATTGCAATTTTACACTTGATTTTTATGTAGTAAAGACATTCTTTTGAGTTTACCATTGATAGCATAACATTTTTTTCGACTAAGTTCAATCATTTCGTATCAGCAACAAAAATTGTCCCAGTTTTTGTAAAGGGTCTGGTACTTATAATGAAATTAACAAAGCTGAAAAACAGCTCAATTCAACTTTATTCTTTTTTCATCTTCCTTTTTTTTATTCTTTTTATCAATTTATAAATACAAAATATTATTATAGCAAGTATCCCAGCGATGATTATAAAATAAAATATTCTAATGAATATATCTCCATTTAGTATAAGAGTCGTAAATTCTGCAGTTCCTACAGCAGCTGAAGTTTGCTTAACAAATATCAATCCATCAAAGCATTCCATAGGGACTTGAGGTAAAAATGTCAGTTCTGGAAATCCTAAATAAACAGCTCCAACGTTATGAATAAATTGTTCCTGAGATAACCACGCTGCAATACTTTTATCTTCCGCAGCTGACTTGAAATCCATAAAACTTAAAGGGACACCTGTTTTTTCAAAACTATATGCCATGGAATCTTGAGGTGAATTTTTTATATTAAAATTAGCCAGACTTAAGATGCCGGGTATAAATGATCTAAAACTGCCTTCATAAAAATCAAAGCCTATAGAGTAATAATTGTCATTAAATATTTCTTTTAGATTCCCCCCCATTGGTTTTAAAGCACATTCAGGAACTCCATACTTTCTTGATACATGTCCATTATGAGCCCAAAGCATTATTTTATCATTGCCAAATTGCTTTTCATAATCTAAAATCCATTTAACATTTTGTGCCATACAAAAATCACGGAAGTTAAATTCATCTATAGAGGTACCCTTTTTTGATATTATTGATAACCCTACACTTTGAGTAATTAAATTTAAATTTTGATGCACCAGTTCATACTCCCAGGTGGAAGTCCTTTTTACATATCTTTCTTTACTTTTCTCAAATTCAGTTTTTAGTTTTTCTATATCATTCTTAATATCATTAAGTTTATCTTTACCATAATAATTTTTAATATCTGGATTTATATCTTCAAGCATAAGTTCAACTGAATGCAAGTAATCATTGTTTTCAACTTTTTTTATATAATCCAAAACCTTGTTAATATCCTTATCATGGTTTTGCATATCATAGCCATAAAATTTTATTTTTCTTTTGTGTTCAGGATTTTCATTATAAGTTCTCATCCACTTTAGCATATCTAACACTTCTTCTGTAGTCCAAGGCCACATGCCAAAGTAACTGATAGCCTCATCAGGTGTTCCACTTCCATTAAGTACATAATCGTTAATGTCTTGGCAATCACCAAACTCAGCCTCTATGGCAAAAATTCTATAATCCATCTTTTCTACTAAGAATTCAAACATACGATGCTTCATTTCAAAAAACTCTTTTGTGCCATGAGTGGCTTCCCCCATTGCTACAATTTTTTTATCCTTAAGTATTTCCTGAAGTATATTTAAATCCTCAAAACCATTCCCAGCCTTAGTAGTTTTTAAAGGTATTGCTTTGTTTTTTAAATCAACTTGCTTCGTTTCTTCAGCTTTTACACTTATGCTGTTAAATAAAAGTGTTATTGATAATATTACAGGAATTATAATTTTTGATATATTTTTCATATTATACCTCAAATTTGTATTTGTTTTAATATTGTATCATTTATTATATTGAATGTAAATTTAGTGATTGATTGAGACTTACTCATGATGTAATCGTAAATGTCCCTCAAAGTGCGAAGCCTTGTATATACTTTTTTATGCTTCTCTCATTAAGACTTACAGTTTTGTTTGCCATTAAAACAAGGCAGCCCAATTGCAATTTGTGTATTCTTAGCTTGATGACATTGACCCCGGGGTCTAATCAAATATTAATGCGTATTATCATCTTTCTATCACAGCGCACGTTAAGACTGTGGTATTGATAGAGAAGAAATAGGATGATATCAGAGGCTTGAAGGATTCTAGGTAAAAATTGAAGTGCGTTTTATTTTCCTTCAGACTACGGGTTTGAGGGAATTTTTATTAAAATGTATATGAACAAATGCACGTCTTCGCTCATATTATAAGTACATAAGACTTTTAAAAGGAGTGAAATCATATGAGGCAATACGGACCTCCGGATTACCCCCCACCAGCAACTATTCCGTCAAAACCGTCAAATTCCTATATCATTGACTGCTTACACTCATATGCGTATGTATGGCCTATAAATGGAAAACCGTTTTGGTTTTACCCTACAAGAGTAGAGTATGGCGAAGTTTCAGGTTATAGGTGGACTGGAAATTATTGGACGTTCTATGGTTTTGATCCAGAACTTATTGATGAGGTTGCATGTTACCCCGTTCCTACTCTTTACTAAAGCTGTATTAAAATAAGTAATATGTTCAAAAGGCCCTCAGTGTAATTAACTACATTGAGAGCCTTTTGAACATATTAAACAATTATGGGAGTGCATTCAAGAAAATACGATTATGGTTGATATGGAGAAATTAAATTTGTACCAGGTATAGTAGCATAAAAACAGTCCTCGACCTTTCCAATTTTTGAAAGGTAGCAGATACCTTTCAGAGATCGCTCTTTTCACTGCCCGTAGGTTAGTATATTTCACAGCTTTTGTGTTAAATAAAAAAGTTTTCCTGACTTTTTATTTAGATGAGTTGTTATAATAAATGAAAAGTATTTTTCAATCTAGTGAAAGGAGGTGCAGAAGTGGACAAGGATTTTTTTCTAATACGAAGGATGAAGCAGGGGGATGAAACTGCAGTAGATGATTTTGTAGAATTGTATTATGGTGAAATCTATAAATATTGCTATTATAAATTTTATGATAAGTGGCGGGCTGAGGATATTACCCAGGATACCTTTACTCGGTTTTTTAAACATTTTAATAACTATATTCATGAAGGAAAGGTAAAAAACTATCTTTATGTAATTGCGGGAAATTTATGCAAAAATGAATATAAGAAACATAAAGAGGAGTCCATTGATTTACTGGAAGAGCAATTGGCAAATAGCAAAGTGGAACAAGATGAAATTACATTAAAGGAAGGAATTATGCAAGAACTTTCAAGGCTTAAAGAAGATTTTAAAGAGGTTGTTCTTCTGTACTACTTTCAGAATTTAAAGTTACGTGAAATTGCCCAAATACTTGGAATAAAGCTTTCACTGGTTAAGTACCGGCTTTCTGAAAGTAAAAGAATTCTTAAAAATAACATGGACAAGGAGGATTTTTATGAATAAAAACTGGAGTCAAAAAATACCTGCTTATGATAAAGCAAAAATGAGACAAACAATAGAGAGTTCAAAGAAGCAATACCGCAGACAAATAATTTCAAAGCCTATAAGCAGCTTAGAATTTTTGTTTGAACAAATGCAATATATGAGTAGAAACTATTGGCTGACGCAAATTCTTGTGTTTTTTATGGCTGTATGTAGTTTGGAACTAATGGATCAATATCATGTGAGAGAAAATGCAATGAGATATTGTGCTGTATTTGCTCCTTTATTAATTATTTTTACAATACCAGAGTTATGGAAAAATATATCGGCCAACGCATATGAAGTAGAAAATACAACCTATTTTGATTTGCGAAAAGTATATTTGGCAAGATTAGTTCTTGTAGGAATGATGGATCTAATGTTGGCAACGATTTTAGTTGCAGTAACAATAAAAATGAGTAATTTTTCTATTTATGAAGCTGTTATTTATTTTTTTGTTCCTTTTAATTTTAATAGTTGTATTTGTTTTTCTTTATTATGCAGGAAAAAGAAAATTTGTTCAGAGATTCTAGCTATAGGAATCTGTGTTAGTGAAGCTATTTTATGGTATGTACTAGTAAATAATCATCATATTTATGAAATGTTACAGATGAGAATATGGTGTTTACTTTTAGTTCTATCTTTTTGCTATATGGTTTTTGCAGGAAAGAGAATTGTAGAATCTAGCAGATATTATTGCGAAGTACAAATGTGATTTGGAGGTTATTAAATGCAATTACAAGTTAATGATTTATGTAAAAAATTTAAAGATAATATGGCGGTAGATCATGTCAGTTTCACATTGGAAAAGGGAGTATATGGTTTACTAGGCGCCAATGGTGCAGGAAAAACAACGCTTATGAGAATGCTTTGTACACTTCTTGCTTCCACAAATGGAGAAGTGCGCTATGATGGGGAAAACATCCAAAAGCTTGATGAAAACTATCGAAGGGTTATTGGTTATCTGCCACAGGAATTTGGTTATTATCCGGAATTCTCAGCAGAGGATTATCTGTTATATATTTCAGCACTAAAGGGGTTAAAACCATTAGTAGCAAAAAAACGTATAAAAGAATTATTGGATGTGGTCTCATTAACAAAAGTTCGGAAAAAGAAAATTAAAACTTTTTCAGGAGGGATGAAACGCAGGCTTGGAATTGCTCAAGCTGTAATCAATGAACCTGAGGTTTTAATCTTGGATGAGCCTACTGCTGGACTTGATCCAAAAGAAAGGATACGTTTTAGAACCCTTATCAGCCATCTTGCTGAGGAAAGGATTGTTCTTCTATCCACACATATAGTATCAGATTTAGAATCCATTGCAAAAGAAATTCTAATTATGAAAGAAGGAAGTATTATTGCACAAGGCGATGTAGGAAGCTTATTATTAGAAATAGAAAATGATGTATGGACTTGCGAGATCACATTAAAAGAAGCAGAACAATTACGCAAAGAATATGTGATTAGTAATGAGAGAAACAGCGGAGAAAAGGTGGAACTTAGGATTATTTCTAAAGAAAAACCAGTAATATCTGCCAAACAGGCGGTACCTACGTTGGAGGA
Source organism: uncultured Clostridium sp. (assembly GCA_964554365.1). GTDB lineage: Bacteria > Bacillota > Clostridia > Clostridiales > Clostridiaceae > Clostridium_AM. The sequence goes on from CAZKOJ010000218.1 coordinate 5,127, forward strand.
TTTATTTATGTACTATTTTGGAGAGGTGAATGAAATTGCAGATTTTGAAATATGAATTTAAAAAAATTTTTTGTAAAAAAAGAGTTCTAATCAGCTTTTTGGTGCTAACTTTTTATCTTGCAACTATGTTGTTATTTAATATAAGAGATACACCATATATAGCATACGTTAACGCTGATGGTACAGATATAAAAGGAATTAAAGCTATAAAGCTGCTTAAAAATAAGAAAATGACATGGAATGGAC
>CAZKOJ010000219.1:0-5315 GCA_964554365.1 uncultured Clostridium sp.
ACCACAAGGTCCATTTAAAAGACCTTTAGCACACATTGTTATTGGACAAATTCCACCAGTCCATGCAAGCTGACAATTTCCACAGGCCTTACAGGCTTCTGCATATTGTCCAACTCTTTCTACTTCCCCTATAAACAAAGTGTTGTTACCTGGGTAAACAGGAAGCTTTGCAAGTTTAGCAACAGTTTGAGTTCCATCTCCACAAGCTAGAGATAAAACAGCATCTGCTTCTTTCATTTCTTCTTTTAGAGTTTTTAAATCTTTTTTAGTTTTTAGTAAATTACAGGAAGGATCTAATATTTTCCATCCTAAAACGGTTTTACCATTCTCCTCTAACTTAGCCTTCATTTGTAGAACTTCTTCTTCTCCACCTACTTTACAGGTGGAAGCACACAAAGAGCAACCTGTAATTATTACTTTTTTACTATCTTTAAGATATTCAAGTATTTCTTCAAAAGGCTTTTTCTCTGAAATAATCATTCTTATTCCTCCATCTTAATAAATGCTTATATTAGGTTGTTTTGTAATTTACATGCTTTTACAACATGTTTAGCAAGTATTGAAGTGGTAACTGAACCTACCCCTGCTGGAACTGGTGTTATCATTGAAGCTTTTTCCATACAGCTTTCTGTATCTACATCTCCGCATAATTTTCCTTTTTCATCAACATTTATGCCGACATCTATAACTACTGCACCATCTTTAACATATTTATCATTAATCATTTTAGCCTTGCCAATTCCAACTACTACGATATCTGCTTGAGATGTTACACCTGGCATATCTTGAGTTCTAGAATGGCATATAGTAACTGTTACATTTTCATTTAAAAGCAACATTGATACAGGCTTTCCTACTACCATAGATCTTCCTATTACTGCAGCATTTTTACCCTTCATAGGTACATTATAATATTTTAATATTTCAATTACTGCAGATGGAGTACATGGTGCAAAACCTGTTTCATCTTTTTCCATTAATTTTGCAACATTTACAGGACTAAAACAGTCAACATCTTTTTCTGGAGCGATTATATATTTAATAACACTTTCATCTAGTTGTTTTGGGAATGGTCTAAAGATTAATATCCCATTAGTAGATTTATCTTCATTAACTTTTTTAAGTTCTGATATGAATTGGTCTTGTGCTATGTCTTCTGGTAGCTCTTTAACTTCTGTATCTATTCCTATTGAAGCACATCTTTTTAGAGCTCCTCTTTCATAAGCTAGGTCACTTCCGTTTGCTCCAACTCTTACTATTGTAAGCTTTGGAGTAATACCCTTTGCCTTTAATCCTTCTACTTCCTTAGTCAAAACTTCACTTATAGCGTCTGCAACTGGTTTTCCTTTGATTATCTGACCCATACTTATAATCTCCTTCATAAACAAAAATTAGGAATTAAATGCTTATAAAATATTTAAATATACTCCGGAAGAGAAGTTTTCTCTTCCGAAGATACTTTTCATTTTTTACTGGAGTTATTACTTAGAAAGTGCTTTTACTACTTTCGCATATACTTCATCAACTATTTTTATTCCCTCTTCAATTAAAGGTTCAGTTTCTTTCTTTACTTTTTCAACATAAGCTTCATCTTTAATTGAATTTATGTTAATTATTACATTTAACTGTGCTCCAATTATTGCTGCTCTTAAGCACTGCACGCCTACACCTACATCACTTATAGCAAGTTTGGAGCAATTGTCTACTAATGCTTCATGAAGTTTAATAGCTTCATATGCTTCTTTTACAATTGCAACTGGAACTCCGCAGGCTACTTTTAAACATTTTTCTAAAGTTTCTTCTTTTAGCTTTTTTTGTTCATCAGTATCTTTAGGCATTCCATACGCCTTTGAAAGAGGTAAGAAACATTCTGCATCAGCATCTATTAGTTTTAAAAGTTCTTTTTCTAGATTTCCAGCTTGTTCTAATATACCTTTAACTTTTTCTTCATACTCAACATATTTTTTCTTTCCTATAGTAAGGTTACATACCATACTTCCAAGTGCCATTCCTATTGCACCTGTTAGTGCAGCTGCGCCACCACCACCAGGAACTGCTGCTTTAGAAGCAAGAACTTCTATAAACTCTGTACAAGTTTTGTCTGCTAAATTCATTACGGTTTCCTCCTAAAATTTAGAATAATCCGCTTATTACTCCGTTTTCATCAACATCTATTCTTTCAGCTGCTGGAACTTTTGGAAGTCCAGGCATCTTCATTATTGATCCAGTTACAGCAACTACAAATCCTGCTCCTGCTGAAATTGAAACCTGTCTTACTGTAATTTTGAAGCCTGTTGGTCTTCCAAGTTTAGTCTGGTCATCAGTTAATGAGTACTGAGTTTTTGCAACACAAATTGGAGTTTGTCCGAATCCATTTTTTTCTAATTCATCAATTTCTTTTTCAGCTTGTGCTGTAAATAATACATCATCTGCACCATAAACTTTTTGAGCTATAGTTCTTAATTTTTCTCTAATTGGTAATTTTTCATCATATGCGAATTGGAATTTATTTTCTTCTTTTTCTATTAATCTCATTACTTCTTCAGCAATGGCTATTCCGCCTTCTCCACCTTTTGCCCAAACTTCTGACAACTTAACATTTACTCCAAGTTCTTTACATCTAGTTTCAACTAGTTTTAATTCAGCTTGTGTATCAGTTGGGAATGCATTTATTGCTACTACTGCTGGTAATTTAAATACCTTAGTAATATTTTCAACATGCTTTAATAAGTTTGGAAGTCCTTTTTCAAGAGCTTCTAAATTTTCATTATTCAAATCAGCTTTTTTAACTCCGCCATTATATTTTAATGCTCTGACTGTAGCAACTATTACAACTGCATCCGGTTTTAAATTAGCCATTCTACATTTTATATCTAGGAATTTTTCAGCACCAAGGTCAGCACCGAAACCTGCTTCTGTAACTACATAATCAGCAAAATGAGTAGCCATTCTTGTAGCTATTACTGAGTTACATCCATGAGCTATGTTCGCAAATGGTCCACCATGAACAAATGCTGGTGTTCCTTCAAGAGTTTGAACTAGGTTTGGCTTTAATGCATCTTTAAGTAATGCAGCCATTGAACCATGTGCATTTATTTGTCCAGCTGTCACAGGTGCTCCACTTCTTGTATAACCTATAACTATTCTAGCAAGTCTTTCTTTTAAATCATTTATATCACTTGCTAAGCAGAAGATAGCCATTATTTCTGAAGCAACAGTTATGTCAAATCCATCTTCTCTTGGCATTCCATTGGCTTTTCCACCCATACCATCAACTACAAATCTTAATTGTCTGTCGTTCATGTCAACACATCTTCTCCAAACAATTCTCCTTGGGTCAATGTCTAAAGCATTTCCTTGAAATATATGATTGTCTATCATTGCAGCCAATAAGTTGTTAGCTGCTCCTATTGCATGACAGTCTCCTGTAAAGTGTAGGTTAATATCTTCCATAGGAACAACTTGAGCATATCCGCCACCTGCTGCTCCACCTTTAACTCCAAATACAGGTCCCATTGATGGTTCTCTTAAAGCAACAATAGTTGATTTTCCAAGTTTAGTAAAAGCATCCGCTACACCAATAGCTGTAGTAGTTTTTCCTTCTCCTGCTGGTGTTGGGTTAATTGCTGTACATAAAATTAATTTTCCATTCTTTCCAGGAGTTTTCTTTAAGAGATTATAATCTACCTTTGCTTTATATTTTCCATAAAGCTCAATGTCGTCCTCAGAAATCCCTAATTTCTTAGATATTTCCTTAATGTTCTTCATTTTACACTCCTGTGCTATTTCGATATCTGATTTAAAACTCATCTAAAATACCCCCATCTCTAATTTTTGTTTTATTTTTTTTACCTCCTCAACGGTTTCTTTACTAGAATCGTAAGGAGATTGGTTAACCCTATCAGAAGTTCCTACTGCTTCACGGTAATGTATAAAACCAAGACAAGCATTTTCACCTACGTTATCCAATATATACTTTTCATCTTCTTCATTTCTAATTTTGTTTCCAACTACAAAAACTTTTTCAATACCTATATCTTTTGCAAGTCTTCTTACATGCTTATATGTCTGAATACTTCTAATTCCTGGTTCTATAACTACAACAAATACGTCTACGCCTTGTGCTGTTCCTCTTCCCAAATGCTCTATACCAGCTTCCATATCCATTATTACTATATCTTTATTTTGAAGTATCAAATGGGAAGTAAGCTTTTTTAAGAGTACATTTTCGGGACAAATACAACCAGTTCCACCAGTATCTACTGTACCCATAGTCAATAATCTTACACCATTGTATTCTTTACAGTATCTTTCAGGTATGTCATCAACTTTTGGATTTATTTTAAACATTTTACCAAAAGAACCTGGTGTGGAATTGGTTCTCTCTGCCACTAGCTTTTTCATCTCTGATATAGGAATTATTTCTTGTATCGCTTGTTCTGGGAAACCTAATGCTAAGGCTAGGTTAGGATCTGGGTCTGCATCTACAGCCAAAACCTTATAGCCTTCCTCTGCATATATTCTACTTATTATAGCTGAAAAAGTACTTTTACCAACGCCACCCTTACCTGTTATAGCCATTTTCATTTTCATATGTAGTCCCCCTTTTCTTTCTGACTGGTTACTTTAAAGCTGTTACAATTAAATTCAAACAAGGGTTTTCTCGAAATGATATTAAATTTATATATATTATCATTTCGAGAAAATATTTTGTATCAATTTGATTCTCGATTATTACTTTATAAGCAAATATCTGTCTTTTAATATTGGCATGATAGTTGCTTATATATTATTATAGCAAATAGTTATTTAGATTCCTATTCTCTTACGTTTTTCATTAATTCTTTCAACTATTTGTTCAACTGCTTTCTTTGGATCTGGTTCAATAGCGAATTTAGCGCCTACCCATTCTTCTATCTTGTTAGTTAGGATATCAACAACTTCTGGGCTACCAGTTACTGGAGGAGCAACTCCAAGCCAAGTATCTATACCAGAAGCTACTACATAAGTACCTATTGATACTGCTTTTTCTGACATCCATTCTGGAGCTACACCAACTACTGGTAGATCGCTAATATCTACACCTAAATGGATAGCTACTTTACCTACTAATTCTAAAATACGACTTATATCAACACAAGAACCCATATGGAGTACTGGTGGTATATCTACAAGTTCACATACTTTAGCTAGTCCTGGTCCTGCATATTTCTTAGCTGCTTCTTTTTCAAGCAATCCAGCTTTAGCTGCTGCTTGTGCTGCACAACCTGTAACAACAACAATGATATCGTTTGCAATTAATCCTTTTATCGTCT
>CAZKOJ010000220.1:0-5285 GCA_964554365.1 uncultured Clostridium sp.
TAACAATGGATGTTATAAGAGGAATTGTTTATAATGGAAGAACTAATATAATGTAAAATCAAGACTACTGTGTAAAAATAGTAGTCTTTTTACATTTAAGAGTTGTTACAAAAAAATGTACATAATATGGAAATTATGAAAGTAAATGTTCGTATGAATTGCCTATTAAAAAGTGCTACAAAAATTTTGAAAAAATAAAAAAATTAATTATTGAAAATTTTTATTGAAAGTTTATATAAAAATAATGTATAATAAACAAACCTATGGTTAAAATAATATGATAGGGAAATAAGAGGCAACTGATTCTATTGCTAGCACCTTTTCTATAAAGGTGCATTTTTTTTTAAGTATAAAATTCCTCAAAACAAACAAACTATTAATATAACTATTAATAGTTAGGAGGAATTTTATGAGTGGTAAGTTAAGTTGTAGTGCGGTAAATTGTGTTAATAATTTAAATAGTCTTTGTACGGCAAATAGCATACATGTAACAGGTTCGCCAGCCCATACTAGTACAGAAACTGAGTGTGAAAATTTTGCGGAAAAAGGATTTGTAAATGCAATGTCTAATTTCACAAATATGAATTTAATAGGAGAATTCAGACAACTTTTTAGTAAGGATTCTATAGAAATGAGTCCAGAAATAAAATGTGAAGCTGAAAATTGTATATATAATATAACTAAACTATGCAGTGCAAGTAATGTTCAAGTATATGGTCCAGAAGCAAAAACTAGTGAGGGAACTCAATGTGAAACTTTTAAAGGACATTAAAGTAAGCGGATTTTCCGCTTGCTTATTTTTAATTTAGTATGTTAAATTAATCCATGTTTCACAGTAGACAGAGTTTACTGGACAAACTTCATAGTAGAATGTAGAATGTAGAATGATGAAATAAGATTTTAATATGGTGGGTGAAAGTATGAATAAGAATATTCCTTTAGTTAAAAATGAAGAATATATATTAGAAATAAGTGGTATGGGTTATGAAGGTGAAGGTGTAGGCAAGATAAATGACTTTACAGTGTTTGTACCTGGGGCTTTGTTAAATGAAAAGGTTAATGTGAAAATAGTTAAAGTAAATAAAAATTTTGCATTTGGAAGGCTTGTAGATATAATAGAGAGTTCAAGCGATAGAACTGAGCCAATCTGTCCAATATATAAAAGATGTGGAGGATGCCAACTTCAGCACTATTCTTATACAGCACAATTAAAATTTAAAAAACAAAGAGTAAGAGATTGTATAGAGAGAATAGGAAAATTAAAAATTAGTGATGATGGCATAGTTTTACATGATACTATTGGCATGGAGAATCCTTATAGATATAGAAATAAGGTTCAACTGCCTGTAGGTGAAAGAATGGGCCAGGTTAAAATAGGTTTTTATGCTCAAAGATCACATGAGATAATACATATGGATTCCTGTAATATACAGCATGAAGTAGCAGATAGAATAGTAAAGTTAGTAAAAACATGGATGGAACAATATGACATAGTGCCTTATAATGAAGAGACAAACCAGGGTGTTATACGACATATAATGGTTAGAAAAGCGTTTAAAGATAATGAGGTTATGGTAGTTATAGTTACTAGAACTAACGAATTATTATATAAAGAACAACTTGTAGAATTGCTTGTGGAAAATATAGAAAGTATAGCAAGTATTACACAGAATGTAAATGATAAAAGGACTAATGTTATTTTAGGTGATAAGTGCAATACATTATGGGGCAAGGATACTATAAGAGATTCTATAGGAGAGTTTAAATTTGATATATCACCACTATCATTTTTTCAGGTTAATCCTATACAGACAGAAATTTTATATAACAAGGTGTTAGAGTATGCTGCGTTAACTGGAAATGAAACTGTATTTGATGCTTATTGTGGAACGGGTACTATATCCTTATTTTTATCTCAAAAATCAAAAAAAGTATATGGAGTTGAAGTAGTTCCTGAGGCTATAGAAAATGCAAATATAAACGCAAAACAAAATAATATTAATAATGTAGAATTTATAGTAGGTGAATCTGAAAAAATTATACCAGAACTTATAAATAATAATATTAAGGCAGATGTAGTTGTTGTTGATCCACCTAGAAAAGGGTGCGAAAGAAGTCTTCTAGAGGCAATGGCAAGGATGGAACCTAAAAGAATAGTGTATGTTTCCTGTGACCCAGGAACATTAGCAAGAGATTTGAATATACTAGAGGCATTAGGATATAAAACTACAGATATCCAACCTGTAGACATGTTTCCACAAACTTCGCATATTGAAAGTGTTGCTTTGATAGTTAAAAAAATATAAACGTTGGTATAATGCTAGAATCAATAAGTTTGCATATATCTGTTAAGAGGTGAGACCATGAAAAATTATTATAAAATAGGAGAAATATCTAAAATTTATGGAATAGGTAGAGACTCCCTAATGTATTATGAAAAAATGGGTATATTAAAGCCTTTTAGAGATAAAAATGGTTATAGAATGTATAGCATGAATGATATATGGAAACTTAACTTAATAAAAGAACTAAGAAATTTTGATTTTTCTATAGAAAAAATTAAAAATTATATAGATATAAGAACTGTTCAATCCACAAAAGAGATGTTAAATGAAGAAATGTATTTAATAGAAACAAAAATAGAAGAGTTAATTAATTTGAAAAAAAATATTTTAAAAAGGTTAGATAATATTGAATATGCAACTACAAATGGGAGCATCTATACTATAGAGATAGTTTTTATGAAAGAAAGAAAAGCGATTAAATTAAATGGTGATATTACTAGAGACGAAGAGGTGGATTTTTTAGTAAAAAAACTTCAGAAAAAATACGAGGATAAATTTTACCTTTTGGGCAATAATCATATAGGTGCTATATATTCTCTGGATAAAATTAATAGTAATGTTTTTAATGAGTATAAATCGGTTTTTTGTCTTCTTGAAAATAATGATACTAATTATGATTTAATTCTTAAAGAGGGGGATTATGTTACCTTTTCTTATAAGGGTTCCTATGGAAATAATAAAGAATTTATTCCTAAAATACTTAATTTTATAGAAAAGAATAATTACAAAATATTAGGAGATCCAATCGAAATATATAAAATAGATATTCATGAAACAGGAGTGGTTAATGAATTTATCACAGAAATTCAAATTCCAGTAATAATAAGGGATTTGTAGATAAATTGCTATTTTTTCATTTAATATTTAAAAATGTGAGTGTTAAAGTATTGACAATTAGGTTTTTATATTCTATCATATAAAATAAGTTTTAAAAGTTAAAATATTTTAAATTCAAAGAAGAGGATTAGTAAAAATGTAGGTCTTTTCAAAGAGAAGAAATGGGTGGTGAAACATTTCTAAAAGATTATTTTGAACCTACCTCGGAGTTCTGTACTGAAATAGTAGTAAGATACAGCGGATAATAACCGTTAAAAATTAAGAGTGAATATGTTTCTTGGAAATGTATTAATCAGGGTGGTACCGCCGATATAGCCTCGGTCCCTTATTGGGATTAGGGGCTTTTTTTTATTTCAAAAAACAATTTAAGTAAATATAAAAAAACATATTTTAGAAGGAGTGTTAAAAATGGTAAAAGAGAAAAAATTAGTAGAACAAATTACAGCTATGGATGAAGATTTTTCACAATGGTATACAGATATTGTAAAAAAGGCAGAGCTTGCTGACTATTCAAGTGTAAAAGGATGCATGATAATACGCCCTTATGGATATGCAATATGGGAAAATATTCAGAAATTTTTAGATAGAAGATTTAAAGAAACAGGACATGAAAATGTATATATGCCAATGTTTATTCCTGAAAGCCTTTTAAATAAAGAAAAAGATCATATTGAAGGCTTTGCACCAGAAGTTGCTTGGGTTACACATGGTGGAGAAGAAAAGCTTGCTGAAAGATTGTGTGTGCGTCCAACATCAGAAACTTTATTTTGTGAACATTACGCTAAAATTGTTCAATCATATAATGATTTGCCAAAGCTTTATAACCAATGGTGTTCAGTTGTAAGATGGGAGAAGACAACTAGACCTTTCCTAAGAACTACTGAATTTTTATGGCAAGAAGGCCATACAATACACGAAACTAAAGAAAATGCTGAGGCTGAAACAATACAAATGTTAGATATTTATGCTGAACTTTGTGAAGAAATGCTTGCCATGCCAGTTGTAAAAGGACAAAAAACAGAAAAAGAAAAATTTGCAGGTGGAGAAGATACTTATACAATAGAAGCTTTAATGCATGATGGAAAGGCATTGCAAGCAGGTACATCTCATTATTTAGGACAAAATTTTGCTAAGGCATTTGGAATGCAGTTTTCAGATAAAAATGGTAAACTTCAGTATGTTCACCAGACTTCATGGGGCGTATCAACACGTCTTATAGGAGGAATCATAATGGTTCATGGTGATGATAATGGTCTTAAATTACCACCAAGAATTGCACCTATTCAAGTTGTCATTGTTCCAGTAGCGCAGCATAAAGAAGGTGTACTTGAAAAAGCAGAAGAATTAAAGAAGAGACTTTTAAAAGTAGCTAGAGTGAAGCTAGATGCTACTGATAAAATGCCAGGATGGAAATTTAGTGAATACGAAATGAAAGGCGTTCCAGTTCGTTTAGAAGTAGGACCTAAAGATATTGAAAAAAATCAAGTGGTACTTGTAAGAAGAGACAATGGAGAAAAAATAATAGTTTCAATGGATGAATTAGAAACTAAAGTTATATCTTTATTAGATGAAATACAGAATTCAATGTTTAAAAAATTAAAAGACATCAGAGAAGAGAAAACTAATGCAGCAGTAACAATGGATGAATTTAAAGATATAGTTGAAAATAAAACAGGATTTGTTAACGCTATGTGGTGTGGTGATAAAGCTTGTGAAGATAAGATTAAAGAAGCAACAGGAGCAACTTCTAGATGTATGCCATTTGAACAAGAAAATTTATCAGACACTTGTGTGTGTTGTGGAAAAAAAGCTAAAAAAATGGTTTGCTGGGGAAGAGCATATTAAAATTAATTAAAAGATATTTAGTAAAAAACACGTTAAAAAATCTAGTACTAGGATTAAGTTAAATCCTAGTACTAGATTTTTTTAGATTTTTAAATAATATTATTAAATATAAGCTGTATTGATTTTTAAAATTTTAGATAGTATACTTTTAGTAAAATTTTATTTGTTTAAGGCATATGAAAGAAAATAACAAGTCAAAGATACGACGGATATTTTGTGTCAGACAAGGAAACAGGTTCCGCTGATAGTTGTTCTATC
>CAZKOJ010000221.1:0-5185 GCA_964554365.1 uncultured Clostridium sp.
GCGCGGAAGTGCGGTTGCAGCAACCCAATCGTCTGGAGCAGATGCTGCAGAAATAAGATCATGGAGAGTTCCTGAGCCATATAAGGGTAAGGGAGTTAGATACGAAAACGAAGTTATAAGACGTAAAGAAGGTAAAACTGGTAAGAAGTAATAGAAAGGAGTGAACTTGATGTTCAATAAAGAAGACAGAAAAAAAGCTAGGGTAAGACGTCATCTTAGAGTTCGTAAAAAAGTTCTTGGAACAACTGAAAGACCAAGACTTGCAGTATATAGAAGTGAAAAGAATATATACGCGCAAATAATAGATGATATAAATAGAAAAACTTTAGTTTCTGCGTCAACTTTAGATAAGGATTTCGAAGGGATAGGCAGCAATAAGGAATCAGCTAAAAAAGTTGGAGAATTAATAGCTAAGAAAGCTATTGAACATGGAATAACAGAAGTAGTTTTTGATAGAGGTGGTTATGTATACCACGGAAGAGTACAAAACCTTGCAGAAGGTGCAAGAGAGTTTGGTCTGAAATTCTAAAGAAGGAGGGAAATAAATGAGAATCGATCCTAGTACTTTGAATCTTAAAGAAAAAGTTGTATTTATAAATAGAGTTACTAAGGTTGTTAAAGGTGGTAGAAACTTTAGATTCACAGCACTTGTAGTTGTTGGTGATGAAAACGGACACGTAGGAGTGGGAACTGGTAAATCTATAGAAATACCTGAAGCAATCAGAAAAGGCATTGAAGATGCTAAGAAGAATTTAGTAGAAGTCCCAATAGTTGGTACAACAGTACCACATAACATACAGGGAGAATTTGGTACTGGAAGAGTAATTATAATGACAGCACAAGAAGGTACAGGGGTTATAGCTGGAGGTCCAGCTAGATCAGTACTTGAACTTGCAGGATTAAAGGATGTTAGAGCAAAATCATTAGGATCTAACAACCCAAGAAATATGGTTAACGCGACTATCAATGGTTTATCAAGATTAAGAACAGTGGAACATGTTGCTAATCTTAGAGGTAAATCCGTTGAAGAAATTTTAGGTTAGGGGGGAAATGACCTTGGCTAAAATTAAAATAACTTTATGCAAGAGCCTAATAGGAAGAAAAAAAGACCATATAGCTACTGTTAATGCGCTTGGATTAAAGAAAATAGGAAAAGTTGTAGAACATGAGGATACTCCTCAAATCAAAGGTATGGTAAACAAAGTTAGCTATCTTCTAAGTGTAGAAGAAGCATAATACAGAGGAGGTGTGCATTGAATGAAACTTCATGAGTTAATGCCAGCAGAAGGATCAAGAAAAGCTCCTAAAAGAGTAGGTAGAGGTACTGGTTCAGGACTAGGAAGAAACGCTGGTAAAGGTGAAAAAGGACAAAAATCTAGATCTGGCGGTGGAGTAAGACCAGGGTTTGAAGGCGGTCAAATGCCTTTATACAGAAGACTTCCTAAAAGAGGATTTACAAATATATTTGCAAAAGAATTTTCAAGTATAAATGTTGATAGATTAAACGTATTTGAAGATGGTACAGAAGTTACACCTGAATTACTATTATCAAAAGGAATAGTAAAGAAGGCAAAAAATGGAGTTAAGATACTTGGAAATGGCGACTTACAGAAAAAATTAACTGTAAAAGCAGCTAAATTCTCAAAGGCAGCTATAGAAAAGATAGAAGCACTTGGAGGAAAAGTTGAGGTGATATAAGTGTTATCAACCTTACGTAATGCCTGGAAAGTTCCGGAGCTAAGAAGAAGATTATTATTTACTTTATTTATGATAGCAATTTTCAGGATGGGAAACTTCATTCCTGTTCCTGGAATTGACACCGTAAAAATTGCTAATTTGACTAAAGGTGGATCACTATTTGGATTTTACGATTTAATATCAGGTGGTGCATTTAGTAGGTTTAGTATATTCGCTATGGGAATAATTCCATTCATTAACTCTTCTATCATAATGCAGTTGTTACAAATTGCAGTTCCTGCTTTAGAACAACTTTCTAAAGAAGGAGAAGATGGAAGAAAAAAGATACAACAGTATACAAGATATGCTGCAGTACCATTGGGTGTTATTCAAGCCTTTAGTACATATGCTATAATAACTAGAGCCAATGCACTACAGGATCCTTCTAATAAGCTTAATATATTTTTAATAATACTTACTTTAACCACAGCTTCAACATTTTTGATTTGGCTTGGTGATAAGATTACTGAGAAAGGAATTGGAAATGGTGTTTCTCTTTTAATATTTGTAAACATTATTTCAAGATTCCCAGCTACATTAAATCAAATCGCAGGACTCCAAAAAATGGAGCAAGTTAATTTTATTGAAGTTATTGGATTTATAGTAGTTTTACTTGCACTGTTTATAGCTGTTGTAATTATGAGCTTAGCAGAAAGAAGAATCCCTATACAGTATGCAGGAAAGACATCAGGTGGAAGAGTTTATAAAGGTCAGTCTACCCACATTCCTATTAATGTAAATGGGTCAGCAGTTATTGGAATAATATTTGCGATGTCTGTTATGCAATTCCCAATGACTATAGGTCAATTTTGGCCAAATACAGCGTTTTATAAGTTTATAACTGCTAGTAAGTTTAGTTTATTTAGAGAAGGTAGTATGCAATATGCATTAACATGTTTTGCACTAACAATATTCTTTACATGGTTCTATACTCAGGTTACTTTTAAACCTGAAGAGATGGCAGAGAATATGAATAAATCATCGGGTTTTGTACCAGGAATACGACCAGGAGAACCTACAGCCAATTATATGGAAAAAGTTCTTACCAAAGTTTCAATATTTGGTGGAGCTTTTGCAGGAGTAATAGTAATGGCTCCAATAATAGCGGAAGCTTATACTAACTTTAAGGGTATATATTTTGGAGGTACGGGATTACTGATTATGGTAAATGTTGGAATAGAAACTGTTAGACAAATAGAGTCACAATTGGTAATGCGTCATTATCAAGGATTCCTAAAGTAAAATGATATTTGGAGATGATGCAATTGAAGATAATTTTATTAGGACCTCCAGGAGCTGGAAAGGGAACTCAGGCTAAATTAATTAGTGAAAAGTTTTCTATACCTCATATATCAACGGGAGATATGTTCAGGAAAAATATTTCTGAAGAAACTCCTCTTGGAATTGAGGCTAAAAGATACATGGATAACGGACAGTTAGTTCCTGATGAAGTCACTATAGGTATAGTGGAAGACAGACTAATCATGAATGATTGTAAAAATGGTTTTCTATTAGATGGATTTCCAAGAACGGTTAAACAGGCAGAAGCCTTAGACTCGTTTTTAAATGGAAATGGACAAAAAATTGATACTGCATTACTTATAGATGTTCCAAAAGAATTTATTCTAGAAAGAATGACAGGAAGAAGAGTTTGTTCAAAATGCGGCGCAAGTTATCATATAAAGTTTAATACTTCTAAAGTTGAAGGAAAATGCGATATATGTGATAGTGCCTTAATCCAAAGAAAAGATGACACAGAAGCAACAGTTAAAGAAAGATTAGATGTTTATGATAGGCAAACACAGCCACTTATTCAATACTATAAAAAACAAAGTATACTCTCCACAGTAGAAGGAACAGGGGAAATAACAAAAGTTTTTGATGAAGTTTGCAATGTTCTAGGAGCTGTTGGTAAATGATAATAATTAAAACTGATACAGAAATTGAGTATATGAGGCATGCAAGTAAAGTTGTTGCCAATACCCTGTCAAAGCTTGAAGAGGTAGTAAAACCTGGTATAACGACTGCAGAATTGGATAGAATTGCAGAAGAGTATATTGTAAAACAAGGTGCAAAACCATCATTTAAAGGATATTATGGATTTCCAGCTTCAATATGTGCTTCAGTTAATAAAGAAGTAGTCCATGGCATTCCAGCTAAAAATGTAATTTTACAAGAAGGCGATATAATAAGCGTCGATTGTGGAGCATTATTAAATGGTTATCAAGGAGATGCAGCAAGAACATTTGCTGTAGGTAAAATTTCTGAAGAGGCACAAAAGTTAATTGAAGTTACGAAAGAAAGTTTCTTTAAGGGTGTTGAAAAAGCCATTGTTGGTAATAGACTAACTGATATTTCTGCGGCTATTCAGACTTATGCTGAAAGCTTTGGGTATTCTATAGTAAGAGAATATGTAGGCCATGGTATAGGAAAAAATATGCATGAAGATCCGGAAGTGCCTAATTACGGAAGACCGGGAAGAGGTCCAAAGTTATGTAATGGCATGGTTCTAGCTATAGAACCTATGGTGAATGCAGGTGAATACCATGTAAAAGTGGAACCGAATGATTGGACTGTTGTAACAATAGATGGAAGCCTATCAGCTCATTATGAGAACACTGTAGCCATTTTAGATAACGGTCCTGAGATACTGACCTTAATTTAATAGAGGTGAATATATTGTTAGACAGTAATAGCTGTGTAGGAAGAGTAGTTTATTCAAAAGCAGGAAGAGACGAGGGCAAGTTATTTATAATACTAAGTGTATTAGATGACAAATATGTTTATATTTGTGATGGAATCCTCAGAACTGTAGAAAAACCAAAAAAGAAAAAAGTAAGGCACTTAGTCTTTACTAATTCAGTACAAGAAGATATAAAAGACGTATTAATATCAGGCAAAAAAGTTACTGATGCGACTATAAGAAAAATTTTGCAGTCTTACGACAAGAATAAGGAGGTTTGATTACCTTATGTCAAAAGATGATGTTATAGAAATGCAGGGTACTGTTCTAGAAGCACTACCTAATGCAATGTTTGAAGTAGAACTGGAAAGCGGACATAAAATACTAGCACATATATCAGGTAAATTAAGAATGAATTTTATAAGAATTCTTCCAGGCGATAAAGTTACTGTAGAACTTTCTCCATACGACTTAAGTCGTGGAAGAATAACCTGGAGAGCAAAGTAATTAAGGAGGGTTAGCTATGAAAGTAAGACCATCAGTTAAGCCTATGTGTGAAAAATGTAAAGTTATCAAAAGAAAAGGAAGAGTAATGGTTATCTGTGAAAATCCTAAACACAAACAAAAGCAAGGCTAATAAACTATAAATGTTAAATAAAAATTATAAGTTATTAACGTTTTGGGCGCGGCTGTAATAGGATAGAATTTATTCTATTGACCTAAAGCTTTATATAAAAAATACAATTGAATCCTTACCAACTAGAT
>CAZKOJ010000222.1:0-5048 GCA_964554365.1 uncultured Clostridium sp.
TAAAGATAAACCAGTTTGTCTTATGGATATAGCTACTATAGGTATGAAAGAACTTAGAAAAAAAGGATTTTTAGATGATTTAGATCAATCAGAAGAAATTAATGCTTGTAGTATAGTAGTAGATGCGGATATAGATGGAAAAAAAGAAAAATGGCTTGTGATGTTTAAAAATGAAACTCATAACCATCCTACAGAAATTGAACCTTTTGGAGGAGCAGCTACTTGTCTTGGTGGTGCTATAAGAGATCCACTTTCAGGTAGATCTTACGTATATCAAGCTATGAGAGTTACTGGAAGCGCAGATCCAAGAACTAAAATAGAAGATACTTTACAAGGAAAGCTTCCTCAAAAGAAAATAACAAGAGCAGCAGCTCACGGATATAGTTCTTATGGAAATCAAATAGGCCTTGCTACAGGGCAGGTGGCTGAAATATATAATGAAGGCTACGTTGCAAAGAGAATGGAAATAGGAGCAGTTATTGGAGCAGCACCAATGAAAAATGTTAAAAGAGAAGAGCCAAAGGCTGGAGATGTGGTAATTCTAGTTGGAGGAAGAACAGGAAGAGATGGTTGCGGCGGAGCAACAGGTTCTTCTAAAAAGCATACAGAAAACTCTATTTTAACTTGTGGTTCTGAAGTTCAAAAGGGAAATGCTCCAACAGAGAGAAAAATTCAAAGATTGTTTAGAAAAGAAGAAGTAAGCACTATGATAAAAAGATGTAATGACTTTGGTGCAGGTGGAGTATCTGTTGCTATAGGTGAACTTACAGATGGATTAAATATAAATTTAGATTTAGTGCCTAAAAAATATGAAGGACTTGATGGAACAGAGCTTTCTATATCAGAATCCCAAGAACGTATGGCAGTAGTAGTCTCAAAAGAAGATCAAGAGAAATTTATAAAATATGCTGAAGAAGAAAATTTAGAAGCTATTAAAGTTGCAGATGTAACTTCTGACAAAAGACTAAAGATGCTTTGGAAGGGAACACCAATAGTAGATATGAGTAGGGAATTCTTAGACACTAATGGTGTAAGACAGAAGGTAGAAATTTCAGTGAAAGCTCCTAAAGAAGATAAAAATTATTTTAATACAGATAAAAATATAACTGATTTAAAACAGCAGTGGATAGATACATTAAAAGACTTAAATGTATGCAGCCAAAAAGGCTTAGTAGAAAGATTTGATAGTACTATTGGTGCTGGTACAGTGCTTATGCCTTTTGGAGGGAAATATCAAGATACTCCAGCAGAAGGCATGGCAGCAAAGCTTCCAGTATTAGATAGGGAAACTAAAACAGGAACTATTATGACTTTTGGATATAATCCTGAAATTTCTACATGGAGCCCATTCCACGGTGCAGTATATGCAGTAGTAGAATCAGCAGTGAAAGTAGCAGCTTGTGGTGGAGATGCATCAAAAATAAGACTTACTTTCCAAGAATATTTTGAGAGATTAGGAAAAGATTCTAGAAGATGGGGTAAACCATTTGCAGCATTAATGGGAGCATTATATGCTCAAAGAGAATTAGGTATTGCAGCTATAGGTGGTAAGGACAGTATGTCAGGAAGCTTCAAGGATATGGATGTACCGCCAACACTAGTATCTTTTGCAGTTAATGTAGTAGACACGGACAAAGTGATTTCATCAGAATTTAAAAAGTCAGGAAGTAAGATAGTTATAATTCCTATGACTAGAGATGAATATGATCTTCCAAACTTTGATATATTAAAGAAAAATTTAAAAGCTGTAACATCTATGACTGAAAAAGAAGAAGTACTTGCTGCTATGACAGTTAGAAAAGGCGGTATATGTGAAGCTATAAGTAAAATGAGTTTTGGAAATAGAATAGGCGCTAAATTAAGTAAGGTTACAGAAAAAGAATTATTTGCTCCAATGTATGGTTCTATAATAATAGAAGTATATAATGAGTTAGATTTAGATAAAGAATTAGTGGGAATTGAATACAAAGTAATTGGAGAAACTATAGAAGAAGCTTCAATATATGTAACTGATTTAAAACTAGATATTGAAGAAATGTATAAGGCATGGGAAGGAACTTTAGAAACTATATTCCCAACAAAAACAAAATCTATAAATGCGCCTATAGAAAACTTACAATTTAAAGCTGGAAAAGTTAAAACTCCAGTAATAAAAATAGCAAAACCAAAGGTATTTATACCTGTATTCCCTGGAACAAACTGTGAATATGATTCAGCTAGAGCTTTTAAAAAAGCTGGTGCTGAGGTAGAAGTTATGGTGCTTAAAAACTTAACAGGAAAAGATGTAGAAAAATCTATAGAATATATGGAGCAAGCTATAAAAGCTTCTCAAATAGTAATGCTTCCAGGTGGGTTTAGTGCAGGAGATGAGCCGGATGGTTCAGGTAAATTCATTGCAACAGTATTTAGAAATCCTAAAATAAAAGAAGCTATTATGGAACTTTTAAATAATAGAGATGGACTAATGTTAGGAATATGCAATGGATTTCAAGCTTTAATAAAATTAGGATTAGTACCTTCTGGTGAAATAAGAGATATAGATGAAACTTGCCCAACACTTACTTATAATAAAATAGGACGACATGTATCTCATATAGTAAATACTAAAATAGTATCAAATGTATCACCATGGTTTAGTAATGTTAAAGTAGGAGATATACATTCTATTGCAGTTTCACATGGTGAAGGAAGATTTGTTGCTAATGAAAAAGCTTTAAAAACACTTATAGAAAAAGGTCAAGTAGCGACTCAATATGTAGATAATGAAGGAAATGCTACTTATGATATAAGGTTTAATCAAAATGGTTCAGTATACGCTGTAGAAGGTATAACAAGTCCTGATGGAAGAGTGTTTGGTAAAATGGCTCACTCAGAAAGAAAAGGAGATAATATATTTAAAAATATATCAGGCAGCAAAGATCAAAAATTATTTGAAGCAGGAGTGCAGTACTTTAAATAGTTGACAATTAAGGATTGACAGTCAAAAAAATATATATTTGTAAGAATAAACATCTGGAATATGATTCTGGGTGTTTATTTTTTATATGGAATACTACAAGCATATTGCTATACAAATAGTACAGTAAAGTTTAACTGTATTGCAGCTATTATATATTCTTCAGAAACTAGTCGCTTCATTTAGAAGTTCTAATGCTTGGCTTATTCATTATTGGAAACTCCTACTCATTCTTCACAGGAGTTTCCAATTTTTTATCATGTAGACTTCTTTTTGTTCCTCATATTGTCAACAATATAAGGAGAAACCCAATTCAAAATAAAAAGGAGTGTTAACATGTAAGAATCAAGAAAATAAATGAAATTCTACATTGGATAGTAAATAACCATACTTAATGAGCAAATTGTATCGCCGGTATTTTTATAAGCATGGGGGATGTCTGCCTTAAATCGTATGGAATTACCTGTTGTTACAATAAAATCTTCACCATCTATACTAATAGTAAGCTTGCCAGAAAACACAGTGATGAATTCATGTGTACCTTGTTGGTGAGCTTCTGAAGATAGATAACCTTTAGTGTCAATCTCAATGGAATACATTTCAAACCGCCTTGTGCTGTCAAAGGGAAATACAGGAAATATCCTGATTCTGCCGTTATCCTCAACAAGTGGCTGGATTTGAGACTTATCTACAATTTCAAAGTCAGCCTCAGGCATGCTAATAAGTTGGGTACATGATATTTTAAGTCCATTTGCAATCTTCCATACCGTTGACACAGTAGGA
This sequence comes from uncultured Clostridium sp., assembly GCA_964554365.1. Classification (GTDB taxonomy): domain Bacteria; phylum Bacillota; class Clostridia; order Clostridiales; family Clostridiaceae; genus Clostridium_AM. The sequence continues at coordinate 3,740 of CAZKOJ010000222.1, forward strand.
TTTACTTCACATCGTTCAATCTGGCCAAGCATACTTTTGCTTACACCGGTCAGCTTTGAGACATTGGTAAGGCTAAGCATCTTTTCTGCACGAAGCCTTTTAAAGTTTTCAGCAATAATAAAATTAAGTTTTTCCAAAAGTTCATCTCCAATCTATTGACAGTATACTGCACAAATAGTATCATTATATTGCACAGTATAATATATTGTTCTTTTTGTGTATTATACCATACGATGATTAGGAGGTAAATATCCATGACTAATTTCGCAGCATTTTTATCCTATGTCCTTGTTGCAAACTTTGGGCCCGGACCGAATACTATCATGTCAATGTCAAATGCAAGTCGATACGGATTTAAGAAGAGTATAATGTTTAATGTAGGAATATTCTTTGGCGTCTTTATTATATTTGCGCTAAGCAGTATTTTCAGTGTGGCACTTTACGGTTTTATCCCATCAATCAAATCAATTATGGTTTGGATTGGTGCAGCTTATATACTATGGCTTGCATGGCAAACATACAAGAGCAAACCTCAAAGTGAGAACGAAACCCAAAAGCGTACAAATACATTTTTAGCTGGACTACTTTTGCAGTTCGTCAATCCAAATGTTATCATTTATGGACTTGCAACTGTTTCAACATTTATCGTACCATATTACAAATCTGCGTTCATGCTTGCAAGTTTTTCTGTAATTCTTGCTTTCGTTGGCTTTGTAGCAACCTGCTGCTGGTCGTTGTTTGGCTCTGTATTCCAAAAGTTCCTTGTGAAAAATTATAAAGTCGTTAATATTGTTATGGCGTTGTTGCTTGTATATTGTGCAGTTTCATTGGTACTTTCATCAATAACTATTTTTTAAACTAAAAAACAATAAAGATAAATACACTTCCATTTTCCAAAAACATTGAATATGCTTTTCATTTCAATAGTTACGTCATCTAATAAGCGAAATGCATCGCAAATTTAGAGTGGCCTGCCACTTAAATATATTTAAGTTTCTGTCCACTTTAAATTTTGCGCTGAATATACTATCTTACCTTTACACATATAATCCTATTTTTTCTCCCAGGGCTGATAAGCCCGCACGCCGACAGGCAGAAAGTACTTAATTTTTTAAATTTTATTCAATGACTACCGCAGCTAACACTCCTGCTTTTTATGGGTTAGTTAAGTGGCGCCGCGTACATGGATAATGATTTTTAAGTTTCAGATGTGATTAAAAGTCTACCTGAAACTTAGAAATCTGTTTATATAAATATAGGTGTTATGTTTAATGAATCATCATAGTGTTCATTAAAATATTTGTTTTTT
>CAZKOJ010000223.1:0-5032 GCA_964554365.1 uncultured Clostridium sp.
AAATCCTGCGGGCTTTAAAACCCGTACCGGTTCGATTCCGGTCTTCAGCACCAAATAATATCGCGGGGTGGAGCAGTTGGTAGCTCGTCGGGCTCATAACCCGAAGGTCGCAGGTTCAAGTCCTGCCCCCGCAACCAAAAAGAAAATAATAAGGCGGAATAGCTCAGCTGGCTAGAGCATTCGGTTCATACCCGAAGGGTCGTAGGTTCAAGTCCTATTTCCGCTACCAATAACCTGTGGTTTAAACCACAGGTTTTTTTATATTTTAGCAATTAAAATATAAATAGATAACTTTCAATGTATTTCTTAAAAAAATAAAACTAATCTAGTGATACACCTCAATATATATGTTATGCTGTTGAAATTTTAGTAGCGATATTTTAAATACGACACAGTAGATAATAGAATAAATGTATTTTCACTATAACTGTCTAAATGAAATGTTTTCAAAAAAACATAGTATTAAATGTCCTAAAAAAAATAAATAACCACATCAACTTATGACATTTATTTCCAAAAGCCTTTGTTATAATAAAGTCAGTAATTTTATAAGGTGGGTGATATAAATGCAGTACGGGGTAGAACTTTTTCCGTATGAAAGGGTTGAAAAAACGAAGAATGAAGGAAAAAAACAAAAATTTAAAGATTGGCCATTGATAATTAGAGGAGTTATGTATTTTACGGTAGCGTTTTTAATAAGTAGGGTGCTTATGGTAAATCTTATGGCGCCATTTGGTATAGGTTTTTTAATTGCTGTTATGGTCTGTGAAGATAATAAAATGTCACTAATAGCAGGTTGTGGTACATTACTAGGTTATGCTTCACTTTACAATAATGTAAAAAGTTTACCTATATATATTATAACAACATGTACACTTATATTGTTTAATTACATACTAAAAAGTGTAAATCAAAAGAAAAAGATAATGTTCATGTTCTTTACTATATTTATGGAATTTTCATTTTATAAGTTGCTAATAATTAAAGTAGCTGCAGGAATGGCATTTTTAACTTCTTTCTTTGAAGTAAGTTGTATATTCCCATTATATTTTATTATTAATTATTCTATAATATGCTTTAAACAATTTAAAACAAGACATTTATATAGCAGTGAGGAAATAATAAGTATGGCAGTTACTGTATCTTTAGCTGTAGCAGGTACATGGGGCAGTAGTATAAGAGGAGTATCATTAAGAAATATTATAGCTTTAGCATTTATACTTATAGTAGGATATGTTAAAGGAAGTTCATCAGGAGCAGCATCTGGGGTGGCAATGGGTACTATAATAGGCTTCACTTCTAATAATATGATAGCGTTTGTGGGGGTATATGGGTTATGTGGCCTTATAGCTGGAGTATTTAGAGAAACGGGAAAATGGATGAGTGGAGTAGCTTACCTTGTAGCTTTTGCTATATTAAAGATGTATTCAGATATGGGAATTCAATTTAAAGTAATAGAAGTACTTATAAGTTGCGTGATTTTTTTTATTATACCTGGGAAAATTTTGAAAAAACTTGAATTAGAATTAGACTGGCAAAAAAAGCAAGAACACTTTAAAGAAAACTACGCGGAAAAAATTAAAGGATTATTAGTAAATAAATTGGAAAATTTTTCTGACGTTCTATTTAATATGTCACATATTTTAGAAAAATTAGTATACAATGATAAATTAGTAATGAAAAATAAAAGTAGTGCATTAATAGAAAATCTTGCAGATAGAGTATGTAGTACATGTGCTATGAGGCCCATGTGTTGGAAGAGAGAAACCTTCTATACTTATAATGGTTTTAGTGAATTAATACAAAACTATCAAGGGAATAAAAAAGAAATTCCTTATGAAATAGAGAGAAAGTGTACAAAACGCTCTGCACTCATAAAAAATACTGAAGAAATTACTAATAATTATATAATTAATGAAATGTGGAGGAATAGATTAAGTGAATGTAGAGAACTGCTATCAGATCAAATAGAGAATATGGGAAACTCTATATCAGAAATTGTTAAGGAATTTAACTGTGATATAAAGTTTAACACTGAGACTGAAGATATAATAAGAAGAGTATTAAATAAAAACAATATACATTATAAAGATATATTTTGTTACAATAATAAAAATGGTAGACTAATAATAAATCTATCTATGGAGGCTTGTGGGGGTAAACAGCTGTGCATAAAAGAAATACTACCATTAATAAATGCAGTTACAGGAAAGTGTATGTCTGTTAGTGATGATGGATGTAATCTAAGTTCTGTGCTTAAAAGCTGTAATGTAACTTTTGAAGAAACTCCTAAGTATCATGTAGCAGCTTATGTAAGTAGATGCTGTAAAGATGGAGAAAAGTATAATGGAGATAGTTACAGCTTTGGAAAGCTTTGCGATGGAACTTATTTAACTGTTATAAGTGATGGTATGGGATCAGGACCGCAAGCTGGACAAGAAAGTAATGCTGCAGTAGAACTTATAGAAAAGTTTTCTAAGGCTGGTTTTAACAAGCTTACTGCTATAAATACAGTAAATTCAATAATGACTATGAATTTATCTGAAGATGAAAAATTCTCCACCCTAGATTTAAGTAGTATAGATTTATATAAGGGAGAAATTGATTTTATGAAGGTAGGAGCTGTAGCAAGTTTTGTAAAAACAGCAGAGGATATTGAAGTGGTAAATTCTAAGACGTTGCCAATTGGAGTTCTTGATAAACCGGATATTGATATAACTAAAAAGAAAGTAAAAAATGGAGATATTGTCATTATGGTAAGCGATGGTGTATTAGACTATGAAAATGAATCTGCAGGCAAATTTGACTGGCTATTAGAGTTCTTAAAAAATAATAAATGTACTGATCCTAGGCAGTTATGCGAAGAAATTATAAATAATGCTAAAGAATTAAGTAAAGGAAAGGTAAAGGATGATATGACGGTAATTGTAGAGAAAGTATATAGCCTATATTAAAAAAACTAAATACGCATGAACAGTGCGTGTTTAGTTTTTTTGTTGTCTATAAGTATTCTACATTAAAGAATCATTTATGATATAATAAAATAATATATTATTTTGTAAAAGAAAATTATCTTTTAGGAAGTGTTAAATTTGATAGAAACTGTTTTAAAAACTATAAATGAATATAAAATGTTTAATAAAAATGATAAGGTTATAGTAGCTGTTTCAGGGGGGCCAGACTCTATAAGTTTGTTGCATGTACTGCACTCTTTAAGAAAACAGCTTAAGATAGAAATTTATGCGGCTCATGTAAATCATTGTTTGAGAGGTTATGAAGCAGACGCAGATGAAGAATATGTAAGACAATTTTGTAAAAGTCTAAATATAGAATTTAGAAGCAAGTCATTAGATATTAATAAGATTGCTAAAGTTAAAAATATATCCTGTGAGAGTGCAGGGAGAGAAGCAAGGTATGATTTTTTTGAAACCTTAAAAAAAGAGTTGGGTGCACAAAAAATAGCTGTGGCACATAATGCTAATGATCAAGCAGAAACTGTATTAATGAGAATTATGCGAGGAACAGGTCTAGAAGGACTAGTTGGAATAAAGCCAGTTAGAGATAACGTATTTGTTAGGCCTTTAATAAATATTATGAGACAGGAAATTGAAGAGTATTGCTATAAGGAAAACCTCAATCCAAGAATAGATAAAACTAATTTAGAAACTATTTATGCAAGAAACAAAGTAAGATTAGAACTAATACCTTATATAGAAAAAAATTTTAATAAAGATATTACAAATGTGTTGAATAGATTATCAAACATAATCAAAGTAGACAATGATTATTTAGAAACAATCACAAAAGAAAAATTCAAAAATTATTGTGATATTGAGGAAGAAAAGGTTATAATATCTAAGGAGGCCTTTTTGGAAAATGAGGCTATAACTAATAGGATTATAAGGATGGCACTTTTAAAAATATCTGGGAATTTAAATAATTTTGAAAAAGTACACATTTATGATATAACCAATATGCAATCTAAATCTACTGGCAAAAAAATTACTCTTCCAAACAATATAAGTGTTTTTAATAATTATGGAGACATATTTATATGTAAAAAAGTGGAAGAAAATAAAAACAAGGATGTTCAGCAATGTTTATTACATACTGGTACTAATAATTTAAGTGGATATAATTGTAAAGTAACCCTTAGAGCTATAGGTAAAGATGAAAAAGTAGAGTTTAAACATAATAAATTAATAAAATACTTCGATTGTGATGAAATATTATGTAAAGATAGAATAAGCATAAGATATAGAAAAGATGGGGATAAATTTGTTCCTTTAGGTATGAAAGGAAGGAAGAAACTAAAAGATTTTCTTATAGATGAAAAAATATCTAAGGAAAAAAGAGCTAGTATTCCCCTGATATGTTTTGGTGATGAGATTGCATGGGTTGTAGGATATAGAGTAAGTGAAATTTTTAAAATTAGTGAAAATACTAAAAATATATTAGAGATAAAAATTGAAGGAGAGGAAACATAAATATGAATGCTATGAGGAAAGATATAAAAGAAATATTGTTTACAGAGCAGCAACTTAAGGACAAAATAAGAGAAATTGGTAAAAAAATAAGTGAAGATTATGAAGGAAAAGAGTTGATGCTTGTAGGAATATTAAAAGGATCAGTGCCGTTTATGGCAGACTTGCTAAAAGAAGTTACAATTCCTTGCACTATGGATTTTATGGCAGTTTCAAGCTATGGTAATTCAACAAAAACCTCTGGAGTTGTAAGAATTTTAAAAGATTTGGATTTTGAAATAGAAGATAAGCATGTACTTATAGTAGAAGATATAATAGATTCAGGAGTAACGTTAGCATACTTAATGGAGTATCTGAGAGGGAGGGGAGCGTCAAGTATTGAAATAGCGTGCCTTTTAACTAAGCCTGAAAGAAGAAAAGTTGAAATTAACGCTAAATACACAGGATTTATGGTTCCAGATTATTTTTTAGTAGGATATGGATTAGATTATGCAGAAAAGTATACAAATTTACCTTATATAGGAACATTAAAAGAGGAAGTTTATAAT
>CAZKOJ010000224.1:0-4940 GCA_964554365.1 uncultured Clostridium sp.
CATACCAAAAAGAACGTAGATAGATTTGAATTTACACAAATCTATCTACGTTCTCATTAGGGAGCATACATAGATTTACACAAATCTATGTATGCTCCCTAGCTTTTTTATACTATAGCTTAAACCTATTAACATTATCCATCATTTTTTTACTCATATCATTTAATAATTGAGAGGATTTAGATATTTCTTCCGTTGATCTATTCATTTCTTCAGTGGAAGCTGCTATTTCCTCGGAAGAAGCTGATGTTTCTTCTGCTATTGCAGAAGATGTCTCTATCTTTGTTAGTATGTTTTCCTTGCTATTATTTAAATTTTCTACTGAAGCGTTAGTTGATGCCATTTTAGGTGTTATGACATCTACTGCTTCTGTAATTGTTTCAAAGGATTTTATAGCTGTATATATATTAGATTCTTGATTCTTAAGTTCATCCTTCATAACATCTGTTGTGTTAACCATAACTGATGTATCTTTAGATATTTCGCTTATTAAATTAGATATATTTACTGATGATTCCTGACTTTGTTCTGCCAGTTTTCTAATTTCATCTGCTACTACTGAGAATCCTCTACCTGATTCCCCTGCTCTTGCTGCTTCTATTGCAGCATTTAATGCAAGTAGATTAGTTTTTTCTGAAATACTATTTATTAAATTAGTTATTTCATTTATTTTAGTAACATTAGCTCCTACACTTTCTATTTTTGAAATTAAATTCTTAAATGCTTCATTTACATTATTAACGGATTTAACTACATTGGACATATCTTTATTGCTGCAATCTGCCATGGTCTTTATATTGTTTGTGCCTAAGTTAACATCGCTTATTATACTAACCATATCTTTTAATTTGTCACTAAAATTTTGCAGTATATTTGTGATATCTACCAAATCTTCCGCTTGTCCTACTGTACCTTTAGCTACATCATTTATAGCTATAGAAACATTTTCTGAAGAACATGCTACTTCTTCAGATGCAGAAGTTAATTTTTCAGCTTGGCTATCTATATTTACTGAGCTTACTTTTATATCTTCAAGCATATTTACGATTGAGTTTCTCATTACATCTATAGATTTTCCCATTTGCCCTAGCTCATCTTGTCTATGTAAAAGCTCTTCTGAAACTTCTAAAGTTAAATCCCCTTCAGCTATATTTTTTAAAAAATCCATAGAAGCTTTTACTGGTTTAGTAATGGATGCGGATACTAACATTACAACAATGCCGCCCAATATAATAAATATAACAGAGGCTATAGCTATACTTATTCTTAAAGTGTTTATTTGTGATAATATTTCGTTTGAATCCACCACTATAGCAATAGACCAGCCTGTATTTTTTATTGGTGCATAGCCTGCATATTTGGTATTCCCTTTATATGCATATTCTCCTGCTCCACTTTCACCAGCTACCATTTTCTTTTCTATTTCTACTATAGATTTAAGGGTAGCATCTTTTTTAATATTTTCAAAATCATTATCTTGTTTTAACACCAAATCTTTATTATTATGTGCTATTACTGTTCCATCATTTTTAATCATAAATGCTTGGCCGCTTTTACCAAACTTAACATTGTTAGTATACTTACTAAGTTCATCTCCGCTTCTCACAGAAGTTATTGCTCCTACTACGTTACCATTATTTTTAATTGGTACACAGTATACAACAACAAGATGTCCATCAACTTTACTAACTACAGGATCTGACACGCTACTTTTACCTGAAATAGCTTTTTTAAAATAATCTCTATCAACAAAGCTTGCTTTTTCTCCTAAAGTAGTTGTTGAATTTCCTTTAACATCTACAAAAGTCATTTTTAAATGTCCACTTCGTTTAGCTTCTGCTGAAAGTATAGCTAATTTTTCTTCTAATGGAGTATCTTCGTTTTTAAGTTTTTCATTTTCTGCTAATAATTCCATCACCTTTAATTGAGTATTGATAGAACTTTCTACAGAAGTAGTTGCCTGTTCAGCTACCTCTGGCAAAGTAGTGTTAATGGTTGTTACTACGGCTTTCTTTGAAATAAACATAGATATCAGTGCAATCCCTATACAAATAATAACTATTAGTGGAATAAACAATGCCATTAATTCATTTTTTATATTTTTAAATTTAAACAACTTTTTTCCTCCTAAATACAATATTATTTTCATTATAATTTCCAAATTTTAAGAAAATTTATAAAAAAGTTAAATATATTTAACTTTTTTATTAAAGAATATATAGTAATTTTCGGTAAAAAAATATCATAACTTTAACCAATTTATGTAATAAGTGAGCTGTAATTTAAAGAAGTTAAGAACCTCTAGCCCTTGCCCATAGACAAACTTACTCAAAATAGTATATAATTAGTATAAATATATAAATTTTCTTAAAAATTTGACATTAAACACTAAACATTGAATAAGTAATGTCAGAAATATAAGGGGGCAATTGGGATGAAGGGAATAAATAATATTAAGGTAGGAGTTAAATTAATAACTTCTTTTTTGTTGTTAGCTTTTTTTATAGGAATGGTTGGAGTTTTTAGTATTAAAAATTTAAGCAGTGTAAATAAAAATTCCAAAGAGATTGGTGCATCAGTGCAAAGTATAAATCTTATAAATGAATTAAATAAAAACTTACTTTACATAAGGACGGATTTATTAGGAATTGTTTATGATCAGAAAAATGAAGACTCAAGTAAACAGCGTATAGATAACATTACTAAAGCTTCTCAAAAAGATGATAAAATTATAAAAGAAATTGAAGAATCAGAAGACAACTGGGTTCCTGGAGAAGAAACAGAGTTTAATAATTTAAAAAAATTTCTTATGCAGTATAGAGAAAAACGTGAAACAATAATTCAATCGTACAAAGAAAAAAAGTATGATGAAGCACAAATTCAATATGAACAAAGCAATATAGTAAGAGATAATTTAATGTCTTCTTTAGATAAGTTGCAAAAAATAAATGTAGATAATTCAAAAGATATGCAAAAAAACAATGATTTTATTTATAATAAAAGTAAAATACAAGGTATAATACTTTCAACTACTGGATTTGTTTTAGCACTAGCTATTGGATTATTTTTAACTAGAAATATAAGTACTCCATTAAAGAAAATGGAGGGACTTGCAAAAGAAATGGCTGAATATAATTTTTCAACAAGTTTAAATGTTGAAAGGCAGGATGAGTTAGGTGAAACAGCTACAGCTCTCCAAAGAGCACAGGAAAATATAAAACAACTTATAGGAATTATTTTAGAAAATTCTTCAAGCATGAATACAGGAAGTGAAAAACTGTTTTCTATTGTAGAAGAGATGGCTTTAAAATTAGAAGAGGTTAATATAAAAATAGGGGAAATAACAAATGCAACAGAGGAATCAAGTGCAGCTTCTCAGGAAATTACAGCTTCCATGGAAGAAATAGAAGCAAGTACTAATGGCCTTTCAACTAAAGCAGTGGATGGAAGTTCTGAATCGGATAAGATAAAACATAGAGCTATAGAAATTAGAGATAAAGCACAAAAATCCAGTGAAGAATTACAAAATATTTATCAGGAAAAAGAATTGAAAATATTAAAGGCAATAGAGGAAGGAAAAGTTGTAGAGGAAATAAATGTTATGGCAGAAGCTATAGACATTATCGCAGAGCAAACAAACCATCTTGCATTAAATGCAGCTATTGAGGCGGCCAGGGCAGGAGAACACGGCCGAGGTTTTGCAGTAGTTGCAGATGAAGTTAGAACGCTTGCGGCCCAGTCTTCAGAAACTGTGTCTACAATTCAAAAAACTATAGTAAAAGTAAGAGCGACCTTCGATAATATGTCTAGTGAATCTAAAGATATTTTAAAATTTATGGATGGAAAAGTAATTCCAGATTATAAACTATTTGTTAGCACAGGAGAAAGATACGGAAAAGATGGGAATTTTGTAAGTAATATGTCAGAGGACATAGCAGCTATGTCAGAGGAGATTACAGCTACAGTAACTCAAGTGACAGATGCAGTACAACATATGTCATTAGGTGCCCAAAAATCATCAGAAACTTCAAATTATATATTGAAAAGTGTTAGTGAAACAACACAAGCTATGGAAGAGGTTTCTAAATCAGCAGAAGATCAGGCAAAGTTAGCACAAAAACTTAATGAAATAGTTCAAAAATTTAAAATTTAACTTAAGGGTGTAATTATATAAAAAATTAAACTTAACTTAGAAAAAATAAATTAAATATATATTAAAAAGAGGTTATATTTTCAAATGGATTTTTTAACCATTAGAAAATACAGCCTTTTTTCTGTGTCTATCTTATAGGGTACAGTTTACTAACGACTCTAACACTATATGTTTAATTGTAAGTAATCCTTTTGCTATTGTCGGAGAAGTACTTGCAGATTAAGTGACTATATTAAATAACGGTACATATAAACCATAAATTTATATTAATGAATATTTTAGTTCTTAATATTAGAACTAAAATCATTTCATGATGGTTATCAAAATATTATATTTCATGACAAATATAAACAGAATAACAACAAAATTCTGAAAAAATTTGAAAAATATAAGCGTTTGATAAAGTATTAATAGATTATTCCGCAAGTATTTTAAATTAAAATACTAAAATGGCATAAAAATGTGAAAAAAATGTCAAATACAGCTTGTGATTTTTGTCTTTAGATGACATAATATGAGTAAACCATTACATAACTTGTTGAAATAAAATATTCAAAAACATTTTAAGGAGGAACAAAAATGTTAAAAACTTTATTAGGAGTTACAGTAGTTTTCGGTATTATATTCTTTGTTGTACTTTTAAAAGATTATTTAAAGAAAAAGAAAGAGGGAACACTAGGAGATGGAAATTTCTTAGTTTCAGGAGCAGTAGGATTGTTTGCAAACTTCTTCGATACTTTGGGTATAGGAAGTTTTGCTATAGAAACATCTTTATTTAAAAATTTTA
>CAZKOJ010000225.1:0-4890 GCA_964554365.1 uncultured Clostridium sp.
TCACTGTGGAATTTTCCCTTGCTGGTATCATAAGTCCACTTAAAGCCATAATTTGTAACAACCCTACTGTTTTTAATGTAACAGTTTTACCTCCTGTATTAGGTCCCGTTATAACTAATGAGGTAAACTCTTTTCCTAAATAAACATCTAAAGGCACTACTACTTTCCTATCTATTAAGGGGTGCTTTCCCTGTATTATATCAATAAAACCCTCATCATTAATATTGGGTGCTGTACAATTAAGTTCACTAGCAAATTTAGCCTTTGCAAATATAAAATCTAGCTCCCATATTATATTTGCATTAGTTTTTACTTCAATTATATTGTTGTATATTTTATTTGAAAGCTCAGCTAAAATTCTATCTACTTCCGCTTTTTCTTTTAACCTGAGTTCCTTTATTTCATTATTTAAGTTAACTAATCCCATTGGCTCTATATATAAAGTAGCTCCACTGGAACTTTGGTCATGTACAAGTCCTGGTACTGATCCTTTGTGTTCAGCTCTTACAGGTAAAACATATCTATCTCCCCTCATAGTGTAGAGGTTATCCTGAAGATATTCTGAGTAAGATCTTATAAGTGAGTTAACTTTATCTCTTACAGAAGAATTTTTATCTTTCAAAGTCTTTCTTATGTTATACAACGCTGTACTTGCTCTATCTGAAACTTCTTCTTCACCCTCTATACACATAAATATCTGATCTTCTAAATTTTTTAGCGGCACAATTGCTTCACATATGTCTTCTATAACTCTAAAAGATTCCTCTTCCTCTTTATGACTTATATATTCTTTAAACCTTCTAGCAGATCTAAGTATTGCTGCTATCTTTAAAAGCTGTCCAGCAATTAATGTAGATCCTTTTGATGCTCTACTTATACCCTCTCTTACATCATAAACTCCTTCAAAAGGAGGGGTCCCTTTTGTTACTAAAAGTTTAAAAGCTTCCTTTGTTTCTTCTATGTGTTCTCTGACTTCGTATATATTGTCATAAGGCTTTAATTCATCTATTAAATCCTTACCTGCACCCGTACATGTGTAATTTTTCAAGCTCTCTTTTATCTTAATAAATTCAAGCACTTTTAAAGCTTTTTCGTTCATACTTAGTTTCATCCTTTCAAATCATTAATACTATTGTTTACTCATTGCCTACTCTACGCCTCTTTTATAATGGCCCCTTGTAAATTTACTAAAATCTTCTTCCCATTTTTCACTCTTAAGTGCTTGTAAGATTCTTTTAGTTTCATCATAGCTTTCATCTATAAAATCTACTCTAAAGGATTTTATATTCATCGACTTTAATTCATTAATATTAGGTATTAAATTATTAGGTACAGAATTATAAACATAACTTCTACAATATTTATCTGTTTTTAATACAAATTCTTCTCCCATTCTATCCTTGAATACAAAATCTCCCTTTTTACAAGCTCCATTACAATTTTTAGAAGTACATTTTTCTCCAAAAGTGCTTCCTATAGCGCAGTATTCACTAACCATAAGCTCAGTCTTACCATAAACTAACACCTGCAGAGGCATTTGTGCCTTTTTTACTATATCTTTTATTTCCTTTTTATTTAATTCTACACTTAAACAACTTTCATTTATAAAATCCTTATAAAAATCTAGAGCGTAACTATTAAATATATTTAACTTATAGTCTCCTATTATCTTTGTTTTTCCTCTAAACTTACTTATTACACCTAAATTAGCTGTAATAATACCATCTATATACTCTAAATTTTCTTCTATGTCTTTACACAAAGTTTCAAATTCATTCTTTATTATATTAGGTATTTTTAAAAATACCTCTTTATCTTTCATCTTACTTAAACAAGTAAAATCTAACTCACCAAAAGGATTTATTGCAGCAAATCTAAAATCTGACTCTATAAATGCTCTAAGCTGATCTTTACTACTTATGTATATTATAGTTTCTGGAATTTTTACTGATAAGTTTCTTTCCTTTTCCTCCATTAAACTATTATTATTATCTTCAGTAGTTATGCTTTCTCTAGCATATACTTCAATCTCTTTTCTTTTGATATTGTTATTGTTATTAATATTTAATATATAACTTGATACCTTATTTAATAACTCTCTTCTTGCCTCATTAATTGAAGATACTGGTAAAAAACCATCTTCAAATTCTAAAAATACTATATTAATGAATTTAAATGGTGTATCTCCAACTTTACTTAAGTTTTCAATGATTCTTTCCTTCTCTAATGGCTTTTTTAACGCCTTTTGAACAGTGCCACCTTCTACTGTAAAACTTTCATTATTATAAGTTGCAGTCAACATTATAGGCTCATCTACTTTGAAACTTACATTAAGTTTTAGCTCTATTTTTTTCTCATAAGGAGTTTTATAAATTTCTTCTAACTCCTTTGAAAGTTTTAAGTCGGACATTTTATAAAGTAAATCTCCACTTTTGTATTCTGAAGGTAATAACTTTACCCTATCTCCTTTTAAAGCTTCTTCTATTTCTTTACCATTTTTTATTATCTTAGAAACAGTGAACCCACCCTCACCATTTCTAACTCCATCTTTTAAGTATATATTCTCTTTTAACACTAGTGTTAAATCATTTTGTATCCTGCCTAATTCTATACCTGTATTTTTTGCAAAAGAATATGACATCATATCCCTTCCAACATTTCCAAATAAATAAGCCTTAGAAAAACCTTCTCTATTAAAAAGCTGCATAAGCTTTTTATTTTCATTTTCCACAGTAAAGCTTTTATTTAATTTTCTATTGTTTTTAGTATGATTATACTCTTTTTCAATTTCTATAGCTGTTGAATAATTATCTTTTAATACATTATCTATTGCCTTCCTATATGCTTGAACAACTCCAGCAACATATTCTGGCCTTTTCATTCTACCTTCTATTTTTAAGGAAGTTGTTCCACTATTGATTATTTCTTTTATGTTTTCAATTGTACATATATCCTTAGGGCTTAAAAGATATCCCTTTTTCTCTGTCATATTTTTTTTATTTATTATTGTATATGGAAGCCTACAAGGTTGAGCACACCTTCCTCTATTTCCACTTCTACCACCAATCATACTACTCATCAAACACTGACCTGAATAACAAACACAAAGTGCTCCATGAACAAATATTTCCGTCTCTACCCCTAAATCATTAGATATATGATTTATTTCTTTTAAAGAAAGTTCTCTAGATAGAACTATTCTTTTAAAGCCAAGATTCTTAAAAAATAAAGCTCCCTCTCCATTATGTATAGTCATTTGAGTAGAAGCATGTAATTCAAATTCAGGTAAATTTCTTCTCATTAAATTTGCAAAACCTAAATCTTGTATTATAAGTGCATCAACTCCTATTTTATATAAGAATCTAGCATACTCTAATGCTTCATTTACTTCACCTTGCTTTAAAATTGTATTTATAGTTACATATATCTTAACATTATATAAATGACAATATTCTACTGCCTTTGTCATGTTTTCATCATCAAAATTTGACGCATAAGCTCTAGCAGAAAATTTATTTCCACCTAAATATACTGCATCCGCACCTGCATGCACCGCTGCATATAGGCTCTCAACACTTCCTGCTGGAGCTAGTAGTTCTATTATTTTCATGTTCATCTCTCCTAAAATGTTCTAAAGTTCATTATACAATAGATTAAGCATATTTAAAATGTTATATTCACTGTTATTTATCTCTGTCTAATATACTTTTAATAATTAGGCTTTAAACTTAATACTTAAAACATTTAATTTTTAAATTAAAACAAAGACTATAATATGACACAAGCTACTACTAGCACAGTATTTTTGTTATATTTTATTTCTTCCTCATTTGTCATTTCAACACCATTAATATATAACAGTGCACGGTACCCAATCTTCGAATTCCTTTTTTATAATATCTCCTTCTATTTTACTATTAATATATATCATCTTGCATTCTTTTAATATTTCTAATCTATAAATTTCTATAATAATTATTTTTTATACATAACAATACTTTCATAGTAATTCTTCTAAATAATTTGCTAATTGTTAACATGTTACTTTACAATTACTTACTCAATTATCACGCTTTTATTATAGAAACATATATTGTAATAGGACATAATAAGATAATTCCTATTACACCAGAATATAAAAAGATAAAAAACAAAATAAAGAGGAGAGGATTATATGCCATTTGCACAAATTAACCCTACAGATGATGCATTCATAGCTCAGTATTATCCTAACCAAAATTTTGGTAGCGATATATCTTTATTTACAGGAGAATATTTAAAATATGATAATCAGGCAGATGCTTATAGAAGTTTGTTGAATTTTAATTTAACTAGTATTATTCCTCCAGGAAACATCATATTAGGTGCTACGGTGAATTTATTTGTTTATAGAAAAGATAAAACGGACGCTCAGTTATCACCACAAACTGTTAGCATTTATACAAATGCAAGTAACTTTTCACAGAGTACAGTTACTTGGAATAATGCACCTGCATTGAACCCTACCCCATACTCTAAAAATGTAACAGATGGCGATGTTAACAATTTTATTAGCATTGATATAACAAATATAGTATTAGATTGGTTTTATAATGTTATACCGAATAATGGCATAACATTAGTTGGTATAGAGAATATAATTGATACTATCATAGGTTACAGGTCCACTGAATGGACAACTCCAGGACAAAGGCCATTCTTAAATATAGAATATGGTATAGCTGGACCTACTGGGGCTACCGGCGCTACTGGTGCCACTGGCACAACTGGTGCTACCGGTGCTACTGGCGCAACTGGTGCAACTGGCGCTACCGGTGCTACTGGCGCAACTGGCTCTACTGGTGCTACCGGTTCTACAGGTGCAACTGGTGCTACCGGCACAACTGGTGC
>CAZKOJ010000226.1:0-4854 GCA_964554365.1 uncultured Clostridium sp.
TAGGGGAACAATAAAGTATTGTTCTGTATGTGGCAATTTTACAGATAGTGATCCTTGTGCCATATGTTCAAATCCAAATAGAAATAAAGGTATAGTATGTGTTATAGAACAGCCTAAAGATATTATGTCAATTGAAAGAGTTAAAGATTTTAATGGAGTTTATCATGTGCTTCATGGAAACATATCTCCAATGGCCGGAAGAGGTCCTGAGGATATAAAACTAAAAGAGCTTATTAGAAGAATAAATGGAGAAATACAAGAAGTAATAGTAGCCACAAATCCTAATATTGAAGGAGAGGCTACAGCCATGTATATATCAAAGATATTGAAGCCATTAGGAGTTAAAGTAACGAGAATTGCACATGGTATTCCTGTTGGTGGAGATCTTGAATATGCAGATGAAATTACGTTATCTAAGGCATTAGAAGGAAGAACAGAAATATAGTGAATATTAATCCTGTTTTATGTCAAATATCATAAATACCATATAAAACAGGAGGTACTTTATGAATAAAAAAAAAATAATTAGTTATTTAACTAGAAAATCTATATATACTTCAGAACAAAAACAACTATTAAGTGACATAGATGGTGCAATGGAAGAATTAAAAATTGCAAGACAGTATTTTGAAGTAGTAAATGATCCTAAGCTTGTAGATTATGCTATATACATGGAAGAAGCAGCAAAAGCTAAATATGTTTATTTATTAAACAAAGCTAAAAAAAATGACTTAAAAATTGCTTGTGGTAGTGGAATACAATAATTAAGTTAATAACAAGCATAACATGTAGTGTAAAATAAAAAGTAGAGGCTTTAGTTTTTACTTTTTATTTTTTTGTTAATACTTTCGTGATAATAGAATATAAATTAATAACTAATAAATTATTATTTGGGGGAATGGATATGGGAGTTGAATACATAGGATATTTTTTAATTTCTATTCTTGGGTTATATATATTAGTAAAAATATTTTCATGGCCTTTAAAAATATTATTTAAACTAATTGTTAATGCCGTGCTTGGTGGTATATTGCTTATTATAGTAAACTTTATAGGTCAGTACTTTAATTTCTACATAGGAATAAATGCTGTAACGGCACTGATTGCAGGTTTTTTTGGAATACCAGGTATTGTATTTCTAATTATTTTTAAATTATTTTTATAATATTGTAATTGATACTAAACTGATAGTAAGGCTATTAGTTTAGTATTTTTTATTATAATAAATGATAATAGAAATAGATTTTAAGTATAAAAGTTCATACATGCAATATTCATTGGGAAAAATAAATACTATAGTTTTATACCATAATTAAGAGTGGATTAATAAAAAACAATTAATAAATTAATCCACAACATGTGAACAAATTAGCATAAAAATCGAATATGTGTGGATTAAAATTATTAACATGTGTATAATTTTAAAATAAACTGGAGATGATAAATTGATTATTAACAAAAATATTATAAAAGCAGAATTTATTCATAGACCTAATAGATTTATGGCTTATGTGAATATAAATGGAGTAGAAACCGTAGTTCATGTACCTAACACAGGAAGGTGTAGAGAAATTTTAACACCAGGTAGTACGGTAATTCTAAGAGAGGAAGACAATCCTAATAGAAAAACAAAATATGATTTAATTGCAGGGTATAAAGAGGATAAAATAATAAATATAGATTCACAAATACCCAATAAAGTAGTTGAAGAAGCATTAAAAGATAAAAAAATAAAAATATTTGATAAATATAGTAAGATAGAAAGAGAGAAAACTTTTGGAAATAGCAGATTTGATTTTAAACTTACAGATGATTTAGGAAAAGAGTGCTACCTTGAAGTTAAAGGAGTAACCTTAGAGGATAAAGGAAAAACTATGTTTCCAGATGCGCCTACAGAAAGAGGCAAAAAGCATTTATTAGAACTTGTAGAAGTAAAAAAGTGTGGGAAAGAAGCAGCGGTATTATTTTTAATACAAATGGAGGATGTAGAATATTTTACTCCACATGATACTATGGACAAGGCATTTTCAGAAGCAGTAAGATTTGCACAAGAAAATGGAGTTGATGTAATGGCATACGATTGTGAAGTTGGTGAAAATTTTATAACATTGCATAGATCAGTGCCTGTTATATTGAAGTTCTAATATTGTCATTGAATAGGTGTGTAAATATATTCTATAATGTAAGTATACCTTTAAGATGTGACTAAGTTATTAATACAAGGGGGTGAAGCTGCTCTTATTAAGGGTGGTGTATTTATGAAATTTAAATATTGTCCAATTTGTGGAACAGAGTTAGAAGAGAAGTACAGCTGGGATGAAGGTGGAGTTCCATTTTGTCCTATAGATAAAATTATGTATTTTGATACTCCTAAACCTTGCATTATAGTTGCGATAGTAAAAGGAGATAAAATATTATTATTAAAACAAAGCTATATATTTAAAAATTCTAAAGTATTATTATCAGGATATGTTAATAATGGAGAAACTGTAGAGGAAACTGTTCACAGAGAAGTTTTAGAAGAGGCAGGCCTTAAAATAAAAGATTTAAAATATTTAGGAAGTGAATTTTTGGAGTCTAAAGAAATAATAATGCTTACTTTTATGGCAAAATATGATGGTGGTGAAATAAAAAAATCTTCAGAAGTAGAATGGGTAGATTGGAGTCATATTGAGGATGCTTTATGCGAAATGAATGAAGATGAGATTGGTAAAAGGATAGTAAAAAAAGTATTAAAAGAAATAGGTTATAGCGGACAAAGAGCCTATAGATGTGAAAAAGGTAATTGTAATGATGATATATGCAAAATAAAATAATAAAATGTATTTATATATAATTTGCATATATAAGTATAAATATGTTAATATAAGGTAATATTAAGTACGAATTCAAAGTGTAAAGAGGGAGGCAAGTGTATGGCCAAATATGTACCAGAAATAAAAGGTTTGTTAAGAAGACATATGATTCAAATACCTGATGTTATTAGAGAAGCAAGTGGTATAAGAATATTTGGTAAACGGCTAAAATCTTTTATATTTAGTACGGATGTTGCTGTTATAAAAAATACAAATGCAGATGCAGTTATAGCAGTATATCCATTTACTCCTCAACCATTAATAACTCAAGCTATTCTTTTGTCAGCAGATATTCCCGTATTTTGTGGTGTTGGAGGAGGCATTACTACAGGTAAACGAGTTGTAAATTTAGCATTAGATGCTGAATTTAAAGGAGCTATGGGGGTAGTAGTGAATAGTCCCACACCTAATGATGTTGTAAGTCAAATGAGAGACACCATTGACATACCTATAGTGGTTTCAGTAGTATCTGAATATGAAAGTTTTCAAGAAAGAATAGAGGCAGGTGCTACTATTTTGAATGTATCTGGAGCTAAAAAAACTGCTCATATTGTGAGAAAAATAAGAGAAAAGTACCCCAATTTTCCCATAATAGCAACAGGAGGACCAACAGAAGAAAGTATAAGGGAAACCATAGAAGCCGGAGCTAATGGTATTACTTTTACACCGCCTACAGCAGCAGAAATATTAAGCGAAATAATGGTTAGTTATAGACAAAAATATGCAGATGAACAAAGCGATGAATAGATTAGTATTAAATGCATAATATACTATATAGTTAGTGTATTATGCATTTCTATTGAAATATTAATTCATTTCTCTTAATTATAAATTTTTAAACACTAGAATTTTCATAAAGCTTATCTTGTAGATTTATATACAAAGAAGGAATTGACCAAGATAATATAGAATTTATAAAGGTTGAGTGTATAAAATTATAGGTATTAGTAAAAATTTACTTTATGAAAATTAATTGTTGTAGATAAAAATGGGTAAATAAAAGGGTTATGGGAGATGAGGGGTTAGAATGAAAGGTATATTATATTATTTTAGTGGAACTGGTAATACAAAGTGGATAGCTGATGTGTTTAAGAGATGCTTTAAAAGGCATAATATAGATTTAGATTTATTAAGCATTGAAAATATTGAAGAGGTTAAGCTTAAGGAGTTTAATTTTTTAATTATAGGTGCACCTGTTTATGCAGAAGCACAGCCTAGAATAGTAGATAATTTTCTAAGGAAAATACCAAATAGTAAAAAAGGTTTAAAAACTATTGTATATGCAACTCAAGGTGGTAATTCGTCTGCAGCTCCATACATAATGGCTAAAAATTTAGAAAAAAAAGGATACAAAATTTTAGTACAAGCACCTATAAAAATGCCTAATAATTACTATTTTGCATTGGGAAAAGAACCTACGTTTAATGACCAACAGGAAATTCTAATTAATGCAGAAAATAAGATAAAGAAGTTAGTTGAAGATTTTATGAATAACAAGATGAAAAAAGAAAGTTCTTTAGTAAGAATGAATTTAGGGAAAGTGTGCAGTAAATTTTTCACAAGAATGTTACCTAAACTTTCAAAAAATATTACAGCTACATCAGATTGTATGAAGTGTGGACTTTGTCTTATGAATTGCCCTAAAAGCAACATAACATTTGAAGATGGAAAGGCAGCTTTTCACAGTAAATGTATGCTGTGTCTGAGGTGTATATATATATGTCCTGTAAATGCAGTAAGATATAAAGGAAAAAAGATAAATCAAATACAAAATGAGAGAGTTAAGGGAGTAATTAAATGTCAATAATAAATAATAACTGTAAGTTATGTCCTGAATTTATGAAAGATTGTAATGGTGAAGTAGAAGATTGTATGTGTAAGAGATGCCCACGAAATTTGGGAAAATGTTTAGTTACTAGATATTGTACTGAAACAGAATCTATTTTAAATTAAAAAATAACTTCTATAAAATATTTTATAGAAGTTATTTTTTAATTTA
>CAZKOJ010000227.1:0-4837 GCA_964554365.1 uncultured Clostridium sp.
TTTTTGTATCCACATTTGAAAGGGAAGTTAATATTTTATCTGAAACATCAGGGTAGAATTTTTCAAGAGACAATAGTAGATTTTTCATTTCCTCTCTTGTAGTTTTCTTATCTGCTGGACAAAGGCTTTTTATTACAGGTAAATTTAAATTTTTAACTAGATTTTCTATTAAAGGTTCTCTTATATATATTAAAGGTCTTATTATATTTATTTTGTTATCCTCATGATATATATTTGGATGAAAAGCACCTAGTTTGCCTACTTTCAATACATTCATAAAAAGAGTTTCTATTACATCATCCGTATTGTGGCCTAAGGCAATTTTATTTATATTATTAGCTTTAGCAACCCTCACTAAAGCACCTTTTCTTAAAGTAGAACATAAAGAACAAGGGTTTTTTTCTTTTCTTTCTTGAAAAATTACTTCTCCTATATTTGTTTTTTCTATAAGTAAAGGTATATTGTTTTCCTTACAAAATGCAGTAAGTGGTGACATATCCATTTTGAGTCCTAAATCTATATTAATTCCTATAAGTTCAAAATCTTTTATAGCAGTTTGCTGAATAAGTTTAAGACAAAAAAGCAAAAATACACTATCTTTACCTCCAGATAAACCTACAGCTAATTTATCCCCGGATTTAATCATATTAAAGTCGTCTATAGCTTTTCTTATTTTCTTTAAAAACATTCTATTATATTTTCTTTCAAAATTTATCATATGTTGATATATCTCCTTTTTATATTAGACATCTTCAAAAAAATAACTAGTCAGTATTCTAGGATATTTTTGACTTGTTATTTTCTTTCGGATGCCTTAAATGAAAATTTTATAAGCACAATAATTTTAGCATAATTCATAGAGTTTTACTAAAATTTATAAGAATATGTATAATAAATATTTAACAAATTATATTGAATTTACTATATTTAGGTGATAAAATGAAAATAAAGATAAAAATGTAAATAAAATTTATAATTAGGGAACTATGATGTATATACTCAATTTGGGCATCTTGTATATACGAAGTTAGTGATGCACCCAACCCTATATTCATAAGAGTTTTTTATGAATATAGGGTTTTATTATAAATTGATATAAAAATGAGGGGTGTTATGATAATTTATTGGTGTGTAATTTTTATAATTGGAATAATAATTGGAAGTTTTCTTAATGTGTGCATATATAGGATACCAAAAGATGAATCCATATCTTATCCACCATCACACTGTACAAAATGTGGAAACAACATAAAATTCTACGATTTAATTCCAATCCTTAGCTATATAATAATCAAAGGCAAATGTAGGCACTGTGGAGAAGATATATCTATAAGATATCCTTTTGTTGAATTTAGTACAGGAATTATTTTTTTACTCATATATATACGTTATGGTTTAAGTTTTGAGTTTTTAAAGTATACGATTTTTACATGCTTTATAGTAGTAATAGGCATTATAGATTTTGATACTACAGACATATATTTTAAAACTACTCTTTCTGGTGCTATATGTGGTTTAACTTTCATAATAATAGAAAAATATATCTATGAACAGAGTATTTCAACTTATCTTTATGGAGCATTATTAGGTGGGGGCGTAATTGCGCTAATAATACTGCTGACAAAAGGAATGGGTTGGGGAGATGCGGAGTTATGTTTTATGAGTGGATTATTTTTAGGTGCTAAATTTACAATTTTTATGATAATAGCCTCATTTATAATAGGCTCCATAATCTCACTGATACTTATTTGTACAAAGAAAAAATCTAGAAAAGATTATATACCTTTTGGACCGTTTATAGCAGTAGCTGCTGTATTAACGGTGCTTATGGGTGAAAAAATTATAATATTATATATTTCTTCAATATTTTAACATTAAGGAAGGCTTTTTAAAATATCTATAATTGATAATATATCAAAAAACATGTATTAGAGAAGTAAAGTTATGTTAGAATATTAATATGTTAAAAGCTTATTTCTTTCTATGTTAGAGTGTTAACTTGCAGATATGTTAAAGTATCTTAAAAGGTATGTTGAAAGCAAAAAAATAAAATATGGTTTTAAAGATGAAATATTGAAAAAATTTTTCATACTAGTAGTTGGTAAAAAAAGAGGTGCATATTGAGTAGATTTAAATACTAGTTATATTTTTAGCTTTCAAAACAAACAATTGACAAAGACATAAAAATTGAATAAAATAATGTAAATAGTTGAAATAATAGATAGAAATATATCGCAAATTATATTATTTAAGTTATCAACTTATGAAATAAATTTTTTATTTAGCTCATATATACCCTGGATATGGCAGGGAGTATCTACCGGAAGCCGTAAATTTCCGACTATGAGTGGAATTATTGTATGTGCCCATACTAATTTCACTCTGTCGTGATTAGTATGGTTTTTTTATAATAAATCGAAAATATTTAATTATAGGTTTTTAAATATTGTTTATAATATAAAAGGGAGTTGATTTAAATGGCAAGAATTTTAAAACAAGCATATACCTTTGATGATGTACTTTTAGTTCCAAATAAATCAGAGGTTTTACCAAGAGATGTTTCTTTAGCTACTAATTTAACTAAGAAAATAAAGTTAAACATACCTCTTATGAGTGCAGGAATGGATACTGTTACAGATTCTAAGATGGCTATAGCTGTGGCAAGAGAAGGCGGAATAGGTATTATACATAAAAATATGACTATAGAGCAGCAAGCTATGGAAGTTGACAGAGTAAAGAGACAAGAGAATGGTGTAATAACAGATCCATTTTATCTTTCACCAGATAACAGCATAGATGATGCACTAGGACTTATGAGTAAGTATAGAATATCAGGAGTGCCAGTTACTGTAGATGGAAAACTTACAGGAATAATAACAAACAGAGACATAGTATTTGAAACAAACTATACTAGGAAAATAAGTGAAGTAATGACCAGTGAAAACTTAATAACTTCTGGAGAAGATACTACTATAGAAGAAGCTAAAGAATTACTAAAAAAGCATAAGATAGAAAAGCTTCCTTTAGTAGATAAAGACAACAATTTAAGAGGACTCATAACTATAAAAGACATTGAAAAAGTTAAAAAGTTTCCTAATAGTGCTAAGGATGAAAAAGGTAGACTTTTATGTGGAGCAGCAGTTGGAGTAACTAAGGATATGCTAGAAAGAGTAGCTGCTTTAGTTAAAGTTGGAGTAGATATTATAACTTTAGACACAGCACATGGACATTCTAAAGGAGTTATAGATGCAGTTAAAGATATAAAGGAAAAGTATCCAGAATTACAAGTTATTGCAGGAAACGTTGCAACAGCTCAAGCAACAAAAGATTTAATTCTTGCAGGAGCAGATTGCATAAAAGTTGGTATTGGACCTGGATCTATTTGCACTACAAGAGTTGTAGCAGGTGTGGGTGTACCACAGCTTACAGCAGTAATGGATTGTGTAGAAGAGGCTAGTAAGCATGGAATTTCAGTTATTGCAGATGGGGGCATAAAATATTCAGGAGATATAGTAAAGGCGCTGGCTGCTGGAGCAAATATCGCTATGATGGGATCAATGTTTGCTGGCTGTGAAGAGGCACCTGGAGAAACAGAAATATATCAAGGAAGAAGCTACAAAGTATATAGAGGAATGGGATCATTAGCAGCTATGGCTTGTGGAAGTAAAGATAGATATTTCCAAGAAGGAAATAAAAAATTAGTTCCAGAAGGCGTTGAAGGAAGACTTCCATATAAAGGATATATAGCAGATACTATATTCCAGCTTTTAGGTGGTATACGTTCAGGTATGGGATATTTAGGAGCTAGGACATTAAAAGATTTATATGAAAATGCTACTTTTGTAGTTCAAACAGCATCAGGACTTAGAGAAAGTCATCCTCATGATATATCAATAACAAAAGAAGCACCAAATTATAGCATAAATCAATAATAAATTGAATTATGTTTTATAGGCAGTTTATGAAGTTTTTCATTTTGAAAAACAACACTAACTGTCAATTGTTAATTATGAACTAAAAAATTGGAGGTAATTTATGAAAAGAGAATTGGTACTGGTAGTTGACTTTGGGGGTCAATATAATCAGTTAATAGCAAGAAGAGTTAGAGAGAACAATGTATATTGTGAGATAATTCCATATACATACACAATAGATAAAATTAAAGAGAAAAATCCAAAAGGAATAATTTTTACAGGAGGTCCTAATAGTGTTTATGGTGAAGGGGCTCCAAGAATTGATAAGGAAATACTTAATTTAGGAGTTCCTGTACTTGGTATATGTTATGGAGAACAACTTATAGCATACACTTTAGGCGGAAAAGTTGAAAGTCCTGAAGTAAGAGAATATGGAAAGACAACTATAAAATTTAATGATAATTGTGAATTGTTTAAGGGTATAAATAAGGATGAAAGCTGTTGGATGAGCCATACGGATTATGTGTCTGCAGCTCCAGAGGGATTTAATATAGCCGCTACAACAAGTCAGTGCCCTGTTGCTGCAATGTTTAACAAGGAGAAAAAAATATATGGAGTGCAATTCCATCCGGAAGTAGAACATACTCCTTTTGGCAAGAAAATGCTCTCAAACTTCTTATTTGAAATTTGTGAATTAAAGGGAGATTGGTCCATGGCTTCTTTTGCAGAAGAGCAAATTAAAGCTGTAAAAGAAAAAGTTGGAGACAAAAAAGTTATATGTGCTTTATCAGGTGGTGTAGATTCATCTGTTGCAGCTGTACTTGTACATAAAGCCATTGGAAAGAATTTAACTTGTATATTTGTAGATCATGGTTTACTTAGAAAAGATGAAGGAGACCAGGTTGAAAAGATATTTAAAAATC
>CAZKOJ010000228.1:0-4714 GCA_964554365.1 uncultured Clostridium sp.
GTCTATTTTGTGTGATACTGCGTCAGCAGAACCCTTTGATAGAACAACTATCAGTGGAATCTGTACAAAATATACGTCGCATCTTTGACTTGTTATTTTCTTTCATATGCCTTAACTAATTTAGAAAATTGTCAACTTTAAATTTGCAAAAGGAGTGATATGTTGAAGGCGATATTTATAGAAAGACAAGAAAATCTTTTGAGAATTGCTATAAAAGAAAACGATAGCTTAAAAGAGTGCTTTATAGAAGAAGAAAATGGAGAGCCATATCCTGGTGAAATATATAAAGGTATTGTAAAAAATATTGTACCTGCTATAAAATGTGCTTTTATAGATATAGGGAATAAAAAAAATGTTTATATGTACTTAGATAATAAATTTAAAAATACAAAACTAAAAAAAGGTGAAGAATTATTAGTACAAATAATTAAGGAAGACTTAGGAAGCAAAGGAGCTAAGGTTACAAATGCTATAAGTTTACCAGGAAAATATTGTGTATTAGTCACTATAGATAATAATATAAGTTTTTCACAAAAGATAGAAGATAAGTTATTAAAGCAAAATATAGTTGAAAGCTTAAAAAAACCTGAAAATATAGGTGTTATGATAAGGACTGAAGGAGCAAATGTATCAGTAGATGCCATAAATGAAGAGATAAATAAGTTGTATGAAATTTATACAGAGATAAAGAATAAAGCAAATTATTTTAATAAACTTGAACTGTTATTTGACAATGGTGGGATTTTAGGTAGGATTTTAAGAGACAGACTAACTAGTTCTAACTATAAAGTTTATGTTAATACAAAAGAAGATTTTAATTGTATAACTGAGTTTTTAGCTGATTCACAATATGGAAAAATAAATTTGAAACTTCACGATGATAGTAGGACTTTATTTGATTACTATGAAATTGAAAGAGAAATACTAAGTCTTAGAAATAATAAAGTTTATCTAAATTGTGGTGGGCATATAGTTATTGATAAAACAGAAGCTATGTATGTAGTGGATGTAAATTCTGGGAAAAATGTGAAAAATAATTCTATAGAAAAAACAGCATATATTACTAATTATCAAGCTGCCGAAGAAGTAGTAAGACAGATACGACTTAGAAATTTAAGTGGTATTATAGTTGTAGATTTTATAGATATGAGTAATGATGAAAACAAACAGAAGATACTAGAAATATTAGATTATGGTTTTAAAGATGATAAAAATAAAACAATAATATATCCATTTACACAACTTAACTTGGTTCAAATAGCTAGACGAAGATCAGGAAAATCTATATATGATTATATAGAAGAAAATTGTGATTCATGCAAAGGAAAAGGAAAAAGAATAAAATTTTCATACATGTGTATGCTTATAAAAAATGAAATTTTAAAAATAAATCAGCAAAGAGATATTAAAGATATACATATAGAAATGGATGAAAGTTATGCTAATAATATAAAAGATGATATTTTAAACTTTATAAAAGAAATAGATTCTTTGGATAAAAGTATATACATTACCTATAGTAAAAATGAATATTTTAAAGTTCAGCCGTTAATTTTTATGAATCAAATACAAAGTTTAGAGATGTTTAAAATTTATGGATAAAAAACTTTACAAATAGAAACACATGTGTTAAAATGGCATTTGTAGACCGCGCAGAAAAGGTTATTAAATCACAAAATTTGTGTACCTTGGATGGCGAGACTGGTATAGAGGAGGTGTATATTAATGTATGCAGTTTTAGTTACTGGAGGAAAACAGTACAGAGTTAGTGAAGGAGACGTTATATACGTTGAAAAATTAACTGCTGAAGTTGACTCAACAATCGAACTAGATAATATTCTTGTTGTAAACAAAGAAAACGGAGAAACAGTTTTCGGAAAACCATTAGTTGATGGAGCGAAGGTTACAGCAAAAGTTGTAGCTCAAGGAAAAGGCAAGAAGATAGTTGTTTTCAAGTATAAGAGAAAAAAAGATTACAGAAAGAAACAAGGACACAGACAACCTTACACTAAGTTACAGATTGAAGCAATCAACGCTTAATTATGGTTAAGGTAGAGTTTGTAGAAGTATCTGGTAATTTAGTTTCAGTTGACATGAAAGGACATGCTGAATCCGTAGATGAAGGATTAGATATGGTATGTGCTGGAATATCAATGATTTCACAGACTATTTTAAATGGAATATTAGAAGTTCTAAAATTTCCAGTTGATTATTCTATAGATGATGGTTTTTTGAGTTTTACTATAGAAAATTTATCAGAGAATAACATAAAAGAATGTCAAATCTTAATGAAAACTATGTTACTAGGATTAAAAAATATTGAAATTAACTACGGTAAATATATAAAAGTTAAAGTAGAGGAGGTGTAGTAGAATGATACTAATTAACCTTCAGTTATTTGCTCATAAAAAAGGAGTAGGTAGCTCAAGAAACGGTAGAGACAGTGAGTCCAAAAGACTTGGAACTAAATGTGCTGATGGACAATTTGTTCTTGCTGGAAACATATTAGTTAGACAAAGAGGAACAAAGATTCATCCAGGAGCTAACGTAGGCAGAGGTAGTGATGATACTCTTTTTGCTAAGATTGATGGAATAGTTAAATATGAAAGAGTAGGCAAAGACAAGAAAAGAGCTAGTGTATATCCTGTAGATGTTGAACAAATTGTAGCAGCAGAATAGTTTAGAAACGAGGCACCCTTTACTAGGGTGCTTTTTTAAAATTTTTTAAAAGGACTATAAAATTTCAATGTATTAATTTTGAAATGATATATGTATAAAATTAAATTGTTAATATGAATTGTGGAGGATTATTATGGATGACCTACAGAACTCTATCCATCTGATTAGAAAACAAAGGCATGATTTTATGAATGATCTTCAAATCGTATATGGATATTTACAGATAGGAAAAAGTGATAATGCTTTAAAGTACATAGAAAAACTAGGTGAGGAAAATAAAACCATAAGCTCCATATATGCTTTAGGTGATAACTTATTTGGATTTTGTATGGAAGATAATATCAAAAGATTAACGCAAAAAAATATACAAATAGAAACTAATATTGAAATAGAAAAGTTTTATTGTGAAGTATTCAGTAAAGATTATAGTAAAAAATATAATTTGATTAATAATATATTTAGTAAATTTGAGAATAATAGCATTAAGCATGTTTATATATACATATTTGAAGATGACATAGGTCAAAGTTTATTAGTGTGTAATGATGAATCAATAGTAGATGAACTAAGCTGGATGGAAAGTTGGAAGAAACTTAATATAGATTTAGATAATATAGTCTTACATGAGTGTAGTTATGGAAACAATATAGGATACAGAATAACATTTAATTAGATGTAAACAAGTTTAAAAATAAATGCAGAAAAATTATATATTCTAAGAATATGTAAGACATAATAATATTTTTTGCACTAAGAGATTTATTAAATTATAAGAAGGAGTGGAAGTTAGTGTTTGTAGATACAGCAAAGATATTTGTTAAATCTGGAGATGGTGGAGATGGATCTATTTCCTTTAGAAGAGAAAAGTACGTATCACTTGGAGGACCTGATGGAGGAGATGGAGGTAGAGGTGCAGATGTAATTTTAGTAGCAGATGCTAATATGACTACACTTCTAGATTTTGCGTATAAAAAGAAATACAAAGCAGAAAAAGGTGTTAATGGATCAGGAGCTAAATGTTTTGGTAAGGTCGGAGAAACATTATATATAAGAGTGCCTATGGGAACTGTGGTAAGGGACCTTGAAACAAACAAAATAATGACAGATTTATCCCATGCAGGAGATAAATATGTAGTTGCCAAAGGCGGTAGAGGTGGTAGAGGCAATGTTAGATTTACAACGCCTACAAGACAGGCACCAGACTTTGCTGAACCAGGGATGCCAGGAGAAGAAAGATGGATAGCATTAGAACTTAAAGTTCTTGCTGATGTTGGTTTACTTGGGTTTCCTAATGTAGGTAAATCTACGTTACTTTCTGTAGTCACAAAAGCTACACCAAAGATTGCAAACTATCATTTTACAACTTTAAACCCTAACCTTGGAGTAGTTGATATGCCTGGAATACCAGGATTTGTAATTGCAGATATCCCAGGTATAATAGAAGGGGCTTCAGAGGGCGTAGGTTTAGGTATAAAGTTTTTAAGACATATAGAGAGAACCAGGCTTTTAATACATGTTGTAGATATATCAGGTATAGAAGGAAGAGATCCTTTTGAGGATTTTATGAAAATAAATGAAGAACTTAAAAAATATAGTGTAAAGCTTTGGGATAGACCGCAAATCATAGCTGCTAACAAAGTTGATATGCTTTATGATGATGAAGTTTTTGAAGACTTTAAGAGAAGAGTTGAAGAACTTGGATACAATAAAGTGTTTAAGATGTCAGCGGCTACTAATCAGGGTGTAGAAGAAGTTATGAAAGAAGCTGCAAGAATATTAAGCACTATTCCTGTTACAGATATGGAAGTAAGTGAAGATGAGAAGTTTATACCAGAGGAAAAGAAATTTACGTATACTATAAGAAAAGAAGATAATGTGTACATTGTTGAAGGAAGTTTTGTAGATAGGCTACTAGCCAGTGTAAATGTAAATGATCCTGATGCTTTAAGATATTTTCATAAAGTGTTGAAGAATAAGGGAATATTCCAGGAACTAATGGAAATGGGAATTGAAGATGGAGAATTTGTAAGACTTA
>CAZKOJ010000229.1:0-4664 GCA_964554365.1 uncultured Clostridium sp.
GAAGTTTATGTGGGAATGCCTTCAATGTATCCTCATTGGAGTTTTGGTAAAGCTTATGAAAAATTGAGAACCTTATATAATTATAATCTTACAGGGTTACCTTATGAAATGGTAATAAACTCAAACCCTTGCATAGCATATTTAATGAAAGACAATACATTACTTTTACAAATTTTAACCATAGCTCACGTATATGGACATAATGATTTCTTTAAAAACAATAGATTGTTTAAGGAAGCTACTAGTGCTGAATATACAGTAGAAATGTTTAAAAATCATGCTGATATTATAAGAGGATATATAAATGACCCTAGTATAGGATATTTAGAAGTAGAAAAAATGCTTAATGCAGCTCATGCTTTAAAATTGCAAACAAATAGAACAGTTGGAGTTAAGTATTTAAGTGATGATGAAATAAGAAAAAGAAAAATAGAAGATTATAAAAGTATAGATGTAAATGAAAGTATTATAATTCCGAGAATAAAACCTGATCCACCTAATGTGGAACGAATACCACAAGAGCCTGTAGAAGATATATTAGGATTTATATCTAAATACGGAGATCTTATAGAATGGCAGAGAAATATTATAGAAATAGTGAGAGAAGAGACAAAATATTTTATACCACAAATAGAAACAAAGATTATGAATGAAGGTTGGGCAAGTTTCTGGCATTATAATATTTTGAAAAAACTTAATTTGCCACAAAAATTATATCTGGAGTTTATAAAAAGGCACAATGATGTAGTTGTTCCATTGGAAGGGAGTATAAATCCCTATTTTCTTGGATTTGAAATTTATAAGGACTTAGTAAAAAAGTATGGTGAGGAGAAAATATTTGAAGTTAGACTTATGGAAAGAGATGAATCTTTTATTAGAAGGTATCTTACTAAAGAGCTTTGCACCAAATTAAACTTATTCCAATATATTAAAAGAGATAAAAATTATATTGTTGATGAAATATCAGATGATCATGGTTGGAAAGAAATAAGAAATGCTTTGAGTAATTCTTGTGGTATAAACACAATTCCGTATATAAGAGTTGTAAATATGTCACAGCTGGATAAAACATTAACGCTTCAGCATGTTTTTGATGGAAGAGAACTTCAATTTAACTATGCAACAGAAACTATTAAATACATTGTAGATTTATGGAAACACAAAGTAGTATTAGAAACAAATATAGATAAAAAAAGTGTAAAAATATTCTGTGATGAAAATAAAAAGATAAGATATGAATAATGTATTGCAAATCTGTGCTGTTAGGATATAAGATGTTAGAAAAGCTGTTTTATGGAACATAAAACAGCTTTTACTGATTTATGATATAATAGAAAATATCATGAGAATGGGGGTAGAAAAAATGAAACCTATAATAATGACAGATGCTAGTTGTGATTTACCACCAGAATTTATTGAGAAAAATAAAGTTCCTTTTCTTGGACTGATATGTCATTTTAAAGGAAAAGATTATGAAGATGATTTTGGAAAAACTTTAAGTTATGAAGAATTTTATAAAGGATTAAAAGAAGGCGAGATGCCTTCCACATCACAAATAAATGAATTTAGATTTGTACAAAAATTTAAGGAACTACTTAAGCAAGAAAGACCTATAATATATATAGGTATGTCATCAGGTCTTAGTGGTACTTTTAATAGTGCAAAGCTAGCAAGAGAAACCATTATGGAGGAATATGAGAATGCAGATATAACAGTAATTGATACAAAGAGTTCTTCTATTGGGCTAGGAATTTTAGTGTATCATGCATATGAAATGTTATCAAAAAATTGTTCGAAAGAAGAAATTATAAATTGGGTTGAAAACAATAAAATTAAAGTTAATCATTGGTTTGTAGTAGAAGATTTAAATCATTTAAAAAAAGGAGGAAGAATATCTGCTTCTAAAGCTGTAATAGGAACTTTATTAGATATAAAACCTATAATATATATGATGGAAGATGGAAGTCTTAAAAATATAAATAATATAAGAGGGCGAAAAAGAGCTGTTAAACATTTGATAGAAAATTTTAGAGAACGATGTATAAATCCAGAAAATCAATTAATAGCTATATCTCATGGGGATTGTTTAGCTGATGCGGAAGCACTGAAAAAAACTATGGAAATTGAATTTAATGCTAAAAATATTATTATAAATCAGTTAGGAATTGGTATGGCAGCTCATTGTGGAGTTGGAATGATTTCATTATGTTTTATAGGAAACCGAAGGTAAATGACATTATGTTTTGAGGTGATGTTGTGGAGAGAAATACACAATATGTATATGAATATTGGAAAGAGTTTATAGAAAAAGGGGCATTAAATAAAAATTTAAGCCCTGTTATAGGGAAATCATGGGTAAGGTCTAAAGAAGCAAACGTTGAGTATATAGATACAAACATAAAAAAAACCTCAAAAAAAGAATTAAATATAAAGCTAAAAGAAAATAAAGAGCTTATATGTGTAGCGCGTCCTATAATGGAAAACTTGTATGATATAGTTTCGGGGTCTGGATTTGCAATAGTACTTACAGATAAAGCAGGATGCATTATTGGTGTAATTGGTGATGAAGAGTTTATGAATACTGAAAACTCTGATTTTTCTATTGGAAGTATGTGGACTGAAGAATCTATAGGAACCAATGCTATAGGTACGGCACTTTATCTAAATAAACCTGTGCAAATAATAGGTTCAGAACATTATTGCATAAAAAATCAGTGTCTTACATGTTCAGCAGCACCTATACATAATGAAATAGGTGAAATTATAGGTTGTATAAATATGTCAGGAAATTACTCAAAAGCTCATTCTCATACTACGGGCATTGTAGTATCCGGAGCATACTCTATAGAAAAGCAGCTTGCTTTAATAAAATCAAATCAACTTTTAAATGTAATTTTTGATTCTATGTCTGAAGGAATGCTTGTATTAGATGAGAAATTAAAAATTAAAAGTGCAAATACCATGGCTTCAAAAATATTGGATATTTCCATAGAGGAAATATTCAACATAAGCATAAATTCTTTATTACGAAACATAGATTTCATTAAAAACACACTAAATGTAGAAAAAGTTTATCATAATTTAGATTGTAGTTTTTATGTTAATAATAGAAGATTAAAGTGTATAATGAATGCTTTTCCTGTTATCATAAATGAAAGAGTTAGTGGAACTGTCATAACTTTCAAAGATGAGATATACATGCACAAAGTAGTTAATACTATAGCAGGATTTAGTGCATCTTATAAATTTGAAGATATAATAACTAAAAATGATGACATGAAAAAAACTATAGAATTTGCTAAAAGAGCAGCACTAACTAGTTGTAATGTTTTAATAGAAGGACCAAGTGGAACTGGAAAAGAACTATTTGCACAATCTATGCACAGATATAGTGATAGAAGCAGTGGACCGTTTGTAGCTGTTAACTGTGCATCGCTCCCAAAGGAGCTCATGGAAAGTGAACTTTTTGGATATGAAAAAGGTGCATTTACAGGGGCAACTAAAGAAGGTCACCCGGGTAAATTTGAATTAGCAAATGGCGGTACTGTATTTTTAGATGAAATTGGTGAACTTCCATTAGACATGCAGTCAAAGCTTCTAAGAGTTCTTGATAATAACAAAATTACTAGATTGGGTGGAACTTATGAGAAGATATTAAATGTAAGAGTAGTGGCTGCAACCAATAGAAACCTTGTAACAGAAATAGAAAATAAAAATTTTAGAGAGGATTTGTATTATAGATTAAATGTAATGAGTATAAAGACTATTTCTCTAAAAGAAAGAGTAGAGGACATAGAGACTTTAGCCAATTATTTTATTCACAGATTAAACTTGAATAATAATAATGCTTTTAAGACATTGACTGAAGATTATTTAAATTGTATAAAAAATTATGAGTGGCCAGGTAATGTTAGAGAGCTAAGAAATGTAGTAGAACGTTCCTACTATTTGTGTGAAAGCAATAAAATAAATGAAGAGTTTTTATATAACTACATTGTTAAAAGAAAAACTGTGTTTACAAATGAAAAAAAAGAAATTATACCAATGGGTGAAATGGAAAAAGAAAATATAAAAAATGCTATAAAACAATGTAGTGGGGACTTAGTAAAGGCAGCACATATGTTAAATATAAGTAGAGCTACTATATATAGAAAAGTTAAAAAATATTCAATTAAAGTAAATTAGGAATTTTTTCCTCTCAAATTGTGAAAAATATAACTGTAAATCTCAAATTGAGATAAAAAAATCTCAATTTGAGATTTTTTTTATTTTAAAGCCTTAAAAATCATAGTTGAATTATTGGCATGTATTTTGCTTATTATATTAATATAGGACGTAAAAATGAAATTTAACATTAATAATTTTTTACAGTATAAATAAATTACTTTTACAAGGAGGAAGAAAAATGGAAAGATTTACATTACCAAGAGATATTTATTTTGGTGAAAATTCTCTAGAAACTTTAAAAACATTAAAAGGTAAAAAAGCTATAGTTGTTGTTGGTGGAGGTTCAATGAAAAAATTTGGATTTCTTGACCAAGTTGAAAAATATTTAAAAGAAGCAGGAATGGAAATTAAATTAATAGAAGGTGTTGAACCAGATCCATCTGTTGAAACAGTTATGAAAGGTGCAGAAATTATGAGGGAGTTTCAGCCAGATTGGA
>CAZKOJ010000230.1:0-4565 GCA_964554365.1 uncultured Clostridium sp.
TCACGACCTCCAATAAAACTTTGACGTACTTAGGTTTCTTATGTGGTATATGTTTTTAGCTTTCTTTAAGAAGACGTCTATAGTTTGGTATTTGTTAAAAAAACGAAATAGTTCTACTGACCTCATATCCTTATTACTTATGCTATCAGAATCAAATCGTCTAATTAGCTCATTAATCTGCGATTGATCTGGAGAGGTATCCATATCAAACATGTTTAGTGCAAGTTTTTCTATACCAAGTTTGTCATTGATGTCGTTGGTTGCCTCACACCCAATTACTCTAGATATCATAATGGTAATGAGTTTTTGATATACAGAGTATTTTACTTTCTTCATTTTAAGCTTAGAGACCTCAAATGGCTTGAAAAAATCAATTTTTAAACCAAGTTGCATCAATGCAATTAACCAAGTGGAAGTAATTTATTCTTTATAGTTAGCTTGAGTAAAGGTAAAATTATGCATTATTTATTTTTTGAAAACTACAATATGGAGACTATTAAAGTTTTATTTGTACAAAACTTAGGTAGTTAGTGGTTATTATAATATAAAATCTATTAAGTTGAATCCTACTCTAAAAGAGTATAGAGTTGAGGAAGACTTAGATGCTGTGGATGGAATTAAAAATTATTTTAAAGAGAAATTAAAATAATAAGCTATCAATTATATTAATAAAAGTTCAAAATATTTTAGGATGTGTTTTCATGGACTTATCAATAATAATAGTAAACTACAACACAATAGACTTATTAAAACAGACCATACAATCTGTTTTAGACTCAACAAAAAACATACAATATGAAATAATAGTATCTGATAATAATTCCCATGACGGTAGCCAGGAAATGGTTAGGAAAAATTTCGCCAAGGTTATGCTAATTGAAAATAAGGGCAACTTAGGTTTTTCTAAAGCTAATAATATTGCCATAAAAAAATCAAAGGGAAGATATGTTCTTTTACTAAATTCAGATACAGTAGTTTTAGAGAATTGTATGGAAAAATCCATGAAGTATATGGATAAGAATATAGACATTGGTGTTTTAGGCTGTAAAGTAGTTCTTAGAGATGGAACTTTAGATCATGCGTGCAGAAGAGGATTTCCAACTCCTGAAGCTTCTCTTTTTTATATGTTAAAATTAGATAAATTATTCCCTGGTAATGAGAAGTTTAGTAGATATACTATGAGTTACTTACATGAGGATAGTGTAAATGAAGTAGACTCTTTAACAGGTGCTTTCATGATGGTAAAAAGGGAAGCTGTAGATAAAGTTGGTTTTTTAGATGAAAACTTTTTTATGTATGGAGAAGACATAGATTGGTGCTTTAGAATAAAAGAATCAGGGTTTAAGGTAGTGTATTATCCTAGAGCTAAGATTATTCATTATAAAGGAGCAAGTAGTAAGAAGAAACGGCTAAAGACTATATATGAGTTTCATAGGGCAATGATTTTATTTTATAATAAGCATTACCTACATAAATATAATTTTTTTGTTACCTTTTTAGTTTACATAGGAATAAGCTTAAAACTAATTTTAACTCTTTTCAGAAATTTATTTAGAAAAAGAGGCTGATTTTATGATAAAAGAAAACCAAAAGCATTTAAATAGATTCTTAGTGATTTTAGATGCTTTGAGTATTATAGCATCACTAATACTAGCCTGGCACATAAGATTCAAAAGTGGAATTTTAGATGCTCCAGGTGAAGGTGGATATTTAAGTTTTAGAGAATACTTAAAGCCTATTATATGTATAACTCCTCTTTATCTTTTCATATACAATGGATTTAATCTTTATACTCCTTATAGATTTAAAAGTATATATGAAGAATCTATAAATATATTAAAGGCTAATTTAACAGGAATTTTAATTTTTATACTTATATTGTTTTTATTTAAAGAAATAGATTACTCTAGATATCTTCTTTTAATTTTCACTACTTTATGTATAGTCTTTACTAATATTCAAAGAATTTCTATAAGGGTATTTTTAAGATATACAAGGAAAAATGGATACAATATGAAACACATCATTATTGTAGGTTATAGCAGCCTTACTGTAGAGCTTTTAAAAAGACTTAAAAAAAATAAGCAGTGGGGATATAATGTACTGGCTATACTTGATGATGGTGAGGATGTTTCTAAGGCAGAAACAAAAAAGCATACTTCAAGTAATTACAAAAAAGCTTTTGAAGAAGCAGCAGCATCTCTTCATGGAGTGGAAAACCTACAGGGTATCCATAAGTTTCAGCATTATTTAGATACCCATGGTGTAGATGAAGTTTTTATAACCTTGCGTATTGAAGAATACAGTAAGCTAGGGAATATAATTAAAATATGTGAAAAAAGCGGAGTTAGAACTCAAATTGTACCAGATTATTATAAATACATTCCTGCTAAACCTTATATGGAAGAAGTAGATGGACTTCCTATAATAAACATAAGATATATTCCACTAGATAATTTGTCTAATAAAATTATTAAAAGAGTATTTGACATAATTGTATCTTTAGCTTGTATCATAGTAATTTCTCCAATAATGATAGTTACAGCTTTAATTATAAAAATAACTTCACCTGGACCTACAATATTTAAACAGGAGAGGATTGGTCTTAATAAGAAACCTTTCAATATGTATAAGTTCAGATCTATGCATGTACAAAAACATGAAGAGGAGAAATGTCAGTGGACTAAGGCAAATGATCCCAGAAAGACTAAATTTGGTTCCTTTATAAGAAAGGTAAGTATAGATGAACTTCCACAGCTTTTCAATGTACTTAAGGGTGATATGAGCTTAGTAGGTCCAAGACCGGAAAGACCTTTTTTTGTGGATAAATTTAAGGAAGAAATACCAAAGTATATGGTAAAACATCAAGTAAGACCTGGCATTACAGGGTGGGCACAGGTTAATGGATGGAGAGGAGACACCTCCATTGAAAAAAGAATAGAATGTGATATTTACTATATTGAAAATTGGAATTTTTGGATGGATATTAAGATCATGTTTTTAACTGTGTTTAAGGGTTTTGTAAATAAAAATGCATACTAGAGACAGAGGACAGGTGACAGAGTTACTAAAGCAGCAGTGTGAAAGATACATTGGCTGCTTTTATTTTTAAAAGTTGTTTTAAAAACTATAAGAATGATATAATATAGAGTAAAATCAAAGTAAGAAATGGGGAAACAATTTAAATGAAAAGAATACCTTATGGAATTTCTAATTTTCAAGTTTTAAGAGAAAAAAATTACATATATGTAGATAAAACATCTTATATAGATATACTAGACAGATATGCACCTTATCAATTTTTTATAAGACCTAGAAGGTTTGGAAAAAGCTTATTTATATCTATGCTTGAAAATTATTATGATATAAATAAAAAGGATAAATTTGAAGAGTTATTTGGCGATCTTTACATAGGCAAAAATCCTACAGAAGAGAGAAATAACTTTCTTGTTTGGAAAATCAGCTTTGCGGGAGTAGATGCAGGACATGGGGAAGAAGAATTAAGAAAGAGTTTTAATTTTAAGGTTAGATCATCAGCTAAAGAATTTTTATTCAAATATAAGAATTTATTAGGTGAAGCTAAGTTACCATCTGAAGAAATTAGTGCGGAAATGGTAGTAGAATATATAAATATGCTCAGTAAAATGAATAATAAACAAGTATTTGTTCTAATAGATGAGTATGATAACTTTGCCAATGAACTAATTACTGGAGGCAAACAAAATACTTATAGTGGAATATTACATGAGGAAGGCTTTGTAAAAACCTTTTATAAGGCATTAAAGGATGCTACAATGGATAACTTTGCAAGAATATTTATGACTGGAGTAAGTCCTATAATGCTGGATGATTTAACTAGCGGTTTTAACATAACCAGGAACTATACATTAGATGAAAAGCTTAATGCTATGCTTGGTTTTACAAGAAGCGAACTTTCATGGATTATGGATGAAGTAGGTTTAAATGACTTAGAGCTTAGAAAAAAAATATGTAAAGATATGACTGAGTATTATAACGGCTATAAATTTAATAAAAATAGTAAGTCTGTTTTTAATCCTGATATGGCTATGTATTTTCTTGATGGTTATTTAGGATATAATCGCTATCCAGAAGAAATGATAGATAACAATGTAAAGACGGATTATGGAAAAATTAATCAGTTAGCTTATAATTTCAATGATAGAGAAGCTTTAGAAGAAATAATGACTACAGGGGAAACTTCTACTATGCTAGTAGATAGATTTAACATTCATACTATGTACAGTGTGAAAGAAAATTTCAAATCTTTACTATTCTATCTAGGAATGCTTACTATAAAAGAGCAAGGGCCGCTTGGTACAGTGCTTAAGGTACCTAACTATGTTATAAAAACAATTTATTGGGAGCAGTATTTTCAAAGGATAAATGAACAATATAATATTCAAATACAAGATATAAGAATAGCAGTTAATGAGATGAGAATGCATGGAAACATTGAGCCTTTAGTAGAACTCGTAAAGAGAATATTAGAGGATTTATCAAATAGAGATTTAATTCAAATGGATGAAAAAAATATAAAGATGATG
>CAZKOJ010000231.1:0-4543 GCA_964554365.1 uncultured Clostridium sp.
TAGGTAGTTTTAAATAAGTGAAGCATTAGGCCTTCTTAATAAACGGACGGTTTTTAGAATAATATATTTAAGTGGCAGGCCACTCTAAATTTGCGACGCATTTCGCTTATTTTGTAAAAGTTTATTTAATGCTCTTGATTAAATCCCCCTAAAATATGTAGATAGCTGTTTTGGACTTACTACTATTATTTTTTTATCTTTAAATTTAATCATTCCTTTTTTCTGAAAATTATTTATACATCTTGAAATAGTTTCCCTTGTACTTCCTAACATGTCTGCCAAGTAAGTTATACTTATATTTAAATCAATAAGTACCCCCCCTTCTATTTCTATTCCATAATCCCTAGATAACTTCCACAACTTTGCAGCTAAACGTTTATCCATTCTTATAGGTGTAGTATTTTTAATTTGCCTATATAGTCTTCTTATTT
The DNA here is from genome assembly GCA_964554365.1 of uncultured Clostridium sp. Classification (GTDB taxonomy): domain Bacteria; phylum Bacillota; class Clostridia; order Clostridiales; family Clostridiaceae; genus Clostridium_AM. The sequence goes on from CAZKOJ010000231.1 coordinate 432, forward strand.
TTCTACCCATTGAATTTATAATAATTTGGGTTAACTTAAAATCCTTTGACATAATATTAATTAAATCATTTTTATTAAAATATAAAATATAACTATCCTCAAAGGCTTCACAAGTTATAGAAGCAGGTTGATTGTCAAAAATCACCTCATTTATAAATTCTCCGTTGTTTAAAATATATATAACTCTTTTTTGACCTTCTTCAGAACTTCTGTACATTGTAACCTTCCCAGTTAAAACTATATAAATTTTATCAACTTTATCTTTTTCATAAAACAAAACTTTTCCTTTATTAAGTTTAAAAGTAAAAGCCTTTTGTTCTAACATTTCCAAAATACAAGGGTCTATATCATTAAATATTTTTAATTCTTTTAAATCCCCCATTATATCCTTCTTCATAATTCCCTCTTAAATTTAACTAAGATTTAGCTGGAGTGCAGCCTACACTTGAATCACTGTTTCTTTTATGTATTATAATTTTATTGTCCTCTACATCAATTATGTTAATTTTTGACTCACAGTTTTCTTCGAACAATATCATATCTACAAAATAAGGTTTTATTTCTTTAGATACTACTCTTATTATTTCTCTTGCACCATATTCCAATGACAATCCTTTTTCTGATAACCATTTATAGCACCTATCTGTAACTTCTATTTCTATATTTTTAGTTTTTAATTTTTCTTCAAATTCCTTTATAGATTTTTTAGCTACCAGTAACGCCATATTTTCATTCATTTTGTTAAATACTATAATATTATCTAATCTATTTCTAAACTCTGGTGAGAAGAATCTATTTACTTCCTTAGTTACTGTTTCATTTTCTAATATTCTTTCACCAAAGCCCATAAGGGATTTGCCAATAGATCTAGCTCCTGCATTAGAAGTCATTATAAGTATTACATTTCTAAAATCTATTTTTTTGCCAGTACTGTCTGTAAGTGTGGCATAATCCATTAACTGCAGCAATACATTCAAAACGTCTGGATGTACCTTTTCAATTTCGTCAAGCAATAGAACACAATAATGATTTTTTCTTACTGCATCTGTAAGCAACCCGCCTTCTTCATATCCCACATATCCTGGAGGTGCTCCAATTAGCCTTGCTACTGTATGTTTTTCTTGATATTCACTCATATCAAACCTTACTAACGGAACATTTAATGACTTTGAAAGTTGTTTACATATTTCTGTTTTGCCCACTCCTGTAGGCCCTACAAATAGAAGATTCGCTACAGTTTTATTTTCTTCATTAAATCCAGCACGGGATTTTTTTATAGAAGTTACTACTGCTTCTATTGCTTTTTCTTGGCCAAATATTTGTTTTTTTATTGTTTCGTCTAAATTTTTAAGCATATTAGCTTCATCTGTTGACACGCTTTGTTCAGGTATTTTGGCTATAGACGCTACTATTTTTTCAATGTGTTTAGAATTTATTTTTACGATTTTATTATTTTTCGAATGCAATCTTGCATAAGCTCCTGCTTCATCCATAACATCAATAGCTTTATCGGGAAGATATCTATCTGTAATATACTTTGATGAAAGCTCCACTGCAGATCTTAAAGCTTCTTGTGTATATTTAACATTGTGAAAATCCTCATAACTTTTCTTAAGACCTGTTAAAATATTAAAAGCATCTTCTGTAGAAGGTTCTGGGACTTCTATCTTTTGAAATCTTCTTGCTAATGCCTTATCTTTTTCAAAAATTTTCTTATATTCATCATAGGTAGTAGACCCTATAAATCTAATCTTACTTTGAGATAAAAAGGGTTTTAAAATATTGGAAGCATCTACAGATCCTCCTGAAACAGATCCTGCACCTACTATAGTATGGATTTCATCTATATATACAATAGCACCTTGTTCCTTTTCTAAACTTTTAAGAACCTTTTTTATTCTAGCTTCAAAGTCTCCTCTATATTTAGTTCCTGCTAGCAAAGTTCCCATATCTAAAGAATATATCTTACTTCCTTCTAGTGGTTTTGGTACTTTATTTTCTGCAATAATTCTAGCTAAACCTTCTGTGATAGCAGTTTTACCGACTCCTGGTTCTCCTACATGAATTGGATTATTTTTAAGTCTTCTGCATAATACTTGTATCGTTCTATCTAATATATCCTCTCTTCCAATAAGAGGATCAATTTGCCCATTTTTAGCTTTTTCCGTAAGCTCTATAGTATATTCTTGTAGTACATTATTTTCTATTTTATCTTCTTCCTCTTCTTCTTCCAAATATTCTTCTTCCATTTCCTGTATACCTAGTTCAGAGATTCCATGAGTTATGTAATTTAGTATATCTATCTTTTTAATTCCTTGTTTTTTCAAAAAATAACTAGCAAAGCATTCTTCTTCATCATACATAGATACAAATATGTCTCCTAGTTTTATGATGTCTTTTTCTGCTGCAAATACATGTTCCCCTGCTGAAGCAATTATATTTTCTACTCCCACAGTCTCCATAGGTTCTCCTGTTTGTATTAAATTAATGTTATCTTCAAAGTATTTAACCAAATCACTTTTTATATTTTCTACACTGCCGCCACAATTTTCTATTATTTTTCTTCCTTCTTTAAAAAATAAAGAAGCATATAGAATATGTTCTGGTGTGAAATATTCGTGTTTTGAATATTTTGCCTCATTATAAGCTGCTGTAATAATCTGATTTACTATTGTTTCTAATTTCATACCTATTCCTCTTCCATACTAAATTTTAGTGGAAAACCACTTTCTTCTGCCAAAGTCATAGCTTGCACCGTTTTAGTTGCTGCTATGTCATAAGAATATATACCAGCAATACCTACACCTGTTCTATGTACATCATACATAACTTTTGTAGCCTCCATTGGAGATTTCCTGAAAATTTCAATTAATACCTTCACCACAAATTCCATAGTAGTATAATCATCATTATGTATAATTGTTTTGTACATTTTAGGTTTTTTTATTTCTATTTTTGTGTTACTTTTTTCAATAGTTTTCTGCCCCATTTTCAACAACTCCATAGCTAAGGCACATTCAAAAAATATCTTTCGTATCTTTAACTTGTTATCTTTTTCATATGCCTAAAATTATTTGTACTAATTATATTTTAACATACCTTTATGACTCCTACGGCTATTCCTATAATACTAGCTCCCTCTTGGTTAATTCGGATAGGATTATAGTTTTTATTTTCAGGCATAAGATATATTCCTTCTTTTTTCATAACAAGCCTTTTTAAAGTAGCATTGCCTTCTATGTTAACTGCTACAATATCTTTATTTTGTGCTGCATATTGCTTTCTAATTATTACATAATCACCACTATCTATATTAGCACCTATCATACTGTCCCCTCTAACTTTTAGTATAAAACAATTATCCATTCCTTTAATCCAGTATGTAGGTATGTAAAAATTATCCTCAATATCAGGATTCATCAATATTGGTTCCCCTGCTGCTATATCATTATATACTGATAACTTTTTTAATTCATCTTGGCTACATTCATACTGCATATCTTCATCTTTTACTATTATTTCTGAAATATTATTTATGTCTCTTAATAATTCGTAGGTTTTCCCATGCCTTATGTCACAATATTTAAATGATTCCATAGCGTACTCAATCCTTTGTTTTTGTAATTTGCTTTCGTATTTTATAGTTAACAAATGTGCCTTTATTTTCCCTTGAAGTCCTAAACTATTAATTTTACGTGTTTTTATTAACCAACCATTGGGATTTTCATAGCTATGCTCATTTACTATGTAAGTAGTACTTGAGTAAGTTTTATTAGCACTGATTTGTTTTATAAAATCTAACTGAACTTTAGTTAAGTTTTCACTTTCATCTACTATTATATGGGTATATTTTTCACTAATGTGTTTTTTACATTGTTCTAATGCTATTAATGTCATATCTTCTAAATCAATTAAATTTTTTTCTCTTAATTTTTCATTATATAAAATCATAACTTTAAAAATTGCTTCTCTTGTTCTAGAATTTTTAGAAAGTCTTTTAGGTCCATCTATTTTGCTTAATGATCTTCCTATCCTATCTGCAGTTTGATATTTTTCCTGGGAAATATAATTACAGCTTTTAATCCAACTTATTTCGTTTATAATAAACTTAA
>CAZKOJ010000232.1:0-4489 GCA_964554365.1 uncultured Clostridium sp.
TTTAAACTTCCTTCCTCTTTCATTTATAATGTTAAATTTGATTTTAATTCTTCTAAACATTCACCAGCGTTTATTTTTAACACAAGCACTGCTTCAGTTTCAATATATATTTCATTTGGTATTAGCATTAAAAAACATAGGGCCACTCCAAATTTTCTTATAAGTACTACATCACAATATCTGCCATCAAAATTTTTATAGTTTTTTTCCAGAGTGTCTAATATTAATTTACCTTCTTCTAGGCTTGCTTTACCAGATTGAAGAAACTTATCTATAATGGTCATAAACAGCAGTTCATTGAAATAGAACCCGCTGATTCCTTTATGAGTGTCTTTATATAGTCTTACTGTGAGCTCTGAAACAATGTGTTGTTTTAATACATCATTTTCTTCTAAAAACACCATTGAAAGATTTGGAGAAAATATATTTGCAAGCTCATCTAAAGATATATCATCTTTAAAATTCTTAATTTTTTCTATTCTATCCAGTATTTCGTTTTTGGGAAAAAATGTTTCTTGACCTGTAAAGCTAGATTTTTTTATAAACCACTCCTCTGGTATCAGGTTTTTCCTTTTCCATCTGTATAATTGACCATAGGAAATATCCGTCACTTTAAGCAGTTGTTTTTTAGAAATTAGATTTTCTTCTTCCATATCTTCATTTCCCTTCATAATTTCTTTTATGAAAATAGTGTAACATAACATTGTTACAATAACAATAGTTTGTTTTATAATATTTTTCATGATTTTCAGGAAATTATATAAAGTGAAATAGAGTAGATATTTATTATGTTATAAACTAAATTGAATGCTAATGTGGTATAACTATCAAGTGATTCTTAGATTCAAAAGGAAAGTGATACTTGTTTATGTTGCGGTAATGTTTTTTTACTAAATCATATTTATTTCAGACTTATTGACACTATTTAAAGGTTGGAATTTTCTATTAATAAACATATTTGTAAAATTATCATTTACATCTATGATATTACTTAATCTCTTTCCATTTGTAATATCCAAATTAGTTGTATAAAAAATATTATTTGAATTTTGTGTAGAAGTCCAGCTATGATTTTTAGTTTCATTCTGAGTAGCTTGAAGATTGTGTATTATTTTTTAAAATAATATAGGAGTCATTATCTCAAAGCATTTTAAGATGAATTAGCGAAGCAAATTTTATTAAAAATGAATCAACTAAATTTGCTAATAATATAAGGAAATGGGTTACAAAAGGATATACTCCAGAGGAATTTAATCCTACTAATGTAATCAAAAAAGAAAAAATGGGCAGGAATGCTCCTTGCCCCTGTAGAAGTGGGAAAAAATATAAAAATGGTATACTTTGTAATTTATTAGTTTTGTAGTATTATAAACACGCAAATCGTTTTTACTAATGAAAAGGTGGAATCACATTACAGAAAGATGAGGAATAGAAAATGGAAAGTTTAACATATAGCTTAAATGCTACACTTCCAATATTGGCTATCATTGCTATCAGCTTTTACATTAACACTTTGTATTTTTATTCTAAAAAGCTTGAGGCTTGTTCTATAAGAATATTTAAGAGGCTTAGCTAAAACTATAAAAAGTATAAGATTGTCATTTGACATTTTTTTAGAACATCTTTTTATATGGCTTAAATTCTTCTCCAGAGCCAGATTCATAATAGCTATTACTTAAGAATTCTGGAATCTTATACTCTTTCATACCCAGGTACAACTACGTCTGGCATTTTAACATAGTTGGTTCATAAACTTCTGCAACTGCTTTCATAATGAAAATGAAGCAGGCAGCAAAAAATATTATTGTTACAATGAGAAGTACATACTGGTAAGCAAAATTGCCAAGTATAAATCCATAGATTAATGATCCAAAGGGAACAGCTCCTTGACAGAACACGCCTAATATAGCAAAGAACCTTGCTCTCATTTCATTTGGAACCATTTTTTGAAGATTCACATTTAAAGGAGTGTTTATTCCTGAATTGAACAATCCACATAATAGTATTACTGCTGCTAAAACTATAAATAGTTTCAAGTTATGACCACCAAGATAATTTACTGCATTTGGATATACTGAAAATGTAAGTACAAAAAGCATAACTGCTTGAAATAAAATTGCAAATTTTATTATTATTTTTGTACTAAATTTCTTTAAGTAAGCACCTATTGCTATATTTCCAAGAAGTATACCAACCGTAAAACATGAAATTAAATAACCATACTGCTGTGAATTAAAACCTACACATTTTTTTAATACATAGGGAAATACTATATCAAAGAACGGTGCAACAAGAAAGTTGACTAGTAAACAAAACAGAGATAGTTGAGTTAAAGCTTTATTTTTCTTTATAAATCTAAGAACACTGGCATTTTCCGTAAAAAATGATTTTAGGGTTATTTTTTCTTTCTTGTCATTTATGTTTTTGTAAATTATAAGAAGGGAAGAAACTGCTGATATTATAAAAGATAAACCATTTAAATAAAATACTGCTTTTATTCCTAAAAGTCCATATATTATACCTCCAAGACAAGGACCTACAATCATAGAAATTGCATCGCTGCCACCTCGCATGGATATGGCTTTCATAAGTTCTTCCTCTTTTATAAGTTCTGGAAGAATTGCGGTAGATGATGCTGAAAAAATACTATCCATAATAGAAACAAATATCTGTATTGAAAATAGTATATAAATGTTTAAACTATTCCATAAGGCTAAAAATCCTAAAGTGAGTATTAAAACTCCTCTTCCAATATCAGTTATTACCATGATGTTTTTTCTATTCCTTCTATCACCTAAAATACCTGCAAAGGGTAATGTAATTACATTAGGTAATAGATTAAGAGCAGAAAATATTCCCATCATAATTGCAGAATGAGTTATATCCAATATATAAAGTGGTATTGCTATTTGTTGTATTCCAGTTCCAATATAGGATATAAATCTTCCTAACATATAAAATAATAAGTTTTTCTGAAGTTTCATTTTGTCTCCTTAATATATTAAAATTAATTTTTAAATATTGCTTATAAAGTTATAGTAACATGACTTCCATCTTTCGAGTGTACATCAACAATTTTTAAACCTTTGTATTCTCTTAAAATGTCAATACAACTTGAAAGTTCTTTCCAGTCAATTATATTTACATATTTTTTATCTTTTTCAGGTATATGCTTTTGAATAAATGGGGCATCTACAATTGAAATTCCAAATTTTAAAAGTGCATTAGGCACAGGCACTGTAAATCCCATTTTACCTGACTTAATATATATTTTCATAAAAATTCATCTCTATTCTATACTAACTTCTACTAAATCACCATTTGCACTTTTCACATCTACTATTTTTCCTGAAAGGTTATTGTCTATTGCATCGGAAATAAGATTTAAATCTAAATTTTCCATTCCCTTAATGTTATCAGTTATTGGTATTTTACCTATAGTTTTAAGCATGGTTTTTATAAACTTAATTGGAAGATTTACATTTACATCGTCTCCATCATGAGAAGTAACCTTTATTTTAAGCATTTTGTTTATGATGTCTGTATCATTCGAAGCATTTTTAAAAATTTCAATAGATGTATTTTTATTGCTAAGTGCTTCAATAAGTTGTTCTGCTTTTTCAGAAGTTATTTTACCTTCCTGTACCATTTTTAATATTTTTGACATTTCTTCATTCATTTTAAACTCTCCTTTAATTAACAAATTATTCATTTAACATTTTAATGGCTTGGTCTGGAGTTATCTCTCCTTTGTCCAGCATATCTACTATTTTCTTTTTATCTACTGAAGGTTCCTTTGCTAACTTGTATCCAAGAGCAGTTATAACTTCATCTAATTTTGCTCTTACTGTTGGATAGGATATGCCAAGTTCCTTTTCAACATCTTTTATATTTCCTCTATTTTTTAAAAACACTTCTATAAATTTTAATTGTTCTCCTGAGAGATATTCAAACTTTGACATTTCAAAATCATTTTCAATTACAGTACTACATTTAGAGCACTTTAATTTTGAAATGAAAAGCTTAGAAGAACAAACAGGGCATTTACTAATAACTTTATATGCCAAATTATCACTTCCCTTCCTGTGTTTATAATATATCACTTTAAATTAAATAAATCAATACTAAAATTAAATATTTTAATATTAATTTATTTATATATTAATTTTATTAAACACCTAATTGATATTTTAAATTTAAAAATATGAATTAAATTATATAATGCAATTTTTGAACTGCACCCTGTCAAGTAGACAGTGGAAATAATAAAAATGATCTAAGTGGCTAAAGCCCGATATTCCCTTAGCCCATCTAAACCATATTTCTCAAAATTATATATCCAATTTCTAAGAGTATCCTCACTGATTTTATACATGGAAGCAATCTTCAACATTGATCCAATTCCATCCTCATAGTCCATTAAGATTTTATACTTTTCTTCTGCTGTATATTTAGTTCTTTTGGACATAAAAATGCTCCTCCTTAAAGT
>CAZKOJ010000233.1:0-4457 GCA_964554365.1 uncultured Clostridium sp.
AGGACTAGCTGGATAAACTGAGTAGATGATGGCAAGAGAGAATTTATCGCAGGCAAGTTAGCATAAGAACAAGGAGAAATGGAGTTAGCTAGGCAATTATTTTATATAGCAGATGTTAAATCTAAGGGAGCTTTATTTAGAGGAAAAGAAAATAAAAAATATAAGGATTTTATAAGAAAAAAGTAATTTTAATATGAAGAAAGCTGAAAATATAGGTGAGAATATGAAGAAGGAATTAGAGATAAAATTAGAAAAAATAAGAACTGCTCTAGGTGATGATTGTGAATATATTGCTTTAGCGCACATGAAAGAAAAAGCAAAGGAAAATTTAATTGATGATTGTGAAGCAGGGTTAGAGGTATATTATGAAGTGAAAAATAAATATGATTATTTACGATTTGCAGAGGTAATATTATGTGTGGATGAAGAAAAATTTAAAGATTACCAAGTATTTATTATGATGTACAAAGTTCCAAAACAAAAAGAATGGATATGTATTGGAGAAGCTGAACCATATCCATTAGTGCTTAATACAAAAACAGGTATTGTAAACTGTATTTTTAGTGAACCTGGACAAAAGTGTGAAATGAAAGAGTATGTTAAGTTCGAAGAATTTTTAGATAAATATGTGTTAGGAGAAAAGTATTTAGAGCTTGAAAGTAGCGAAAAATGGTATGAATTTATGAAGGAACATGAAATTATATAAAATTTTGTGTTAGCAGAGGAAGAAAGTATATGGACATATCATTTATTAATAAAGCAATTGAATTAAATTCTGATGAAAATTGGTTACAGTTAGCACAAGGAGAATGCTATTGTGAATTGAAGGAATATGATAAGGCGCTAAAAGTTTATGATACTATTCTTAAAAATCAAAATAAAGCAATACAGCTACTACCGAATAATAAAAAAATATTAGATCTGATGAATGAAATAAGAGAATTAAATTGATGAAGAAAAAATAATTTTACGAGGTGAAAAATGATTAAAGAAGAGAAGGAAGTTATAAAAAAATACTTTGAAATCTTAAGTAAAAATCATCCCGAAAAGTTTGAAATAGAAGAAATGTTTGATGATGATGGAGAACCTGTTGTTCCAGAAAATATGAAGGATAGTAATGATGAAAACAAATGGGTATTACTTAAGTCAAATGTAACAGAAGAAGATATTCTTAAATTAGAAGAGAAATTTAATGTAAAATTGCCATCTATATATAAAGCATTTATTTCTACATATTTTCATATGTTTGAAGAACTAGATGGAGTTCTGGATGATTTCCATTGTGAGGATGGCAAGGAGGTTTATGTTGATATTCTGCCTCAGCCATCAGATAAGCCATTAAAAGGTATAGAAACTGTTTTTGAAGGATGCGAGGAATTAATAGATTTTGGATATATACCCATTGGAGATTTTAGTGGATGGGGTCCGCTTTGTTTTGATGTTCCTAATAATTATAAGCTTGTATGGCTTGATCATGAAGAATGGTGCAGTTGTGAAACTAGAGAAGAGCTAGAAGAGTTAGGAGAAACAATTTTTGATAACTTCAAAGAATTTTTGAAATGTTTTTTTGATGGAGTTACACATAAATGTGGAATGTAAAGAGCCAAAAGATTTGATATAGGAGGACAATTTATATGTATAACGAAAAAATTAATTTTGATATAAATCTTTCAATAGATGGAATGGGTATAGTTTTTTATTCTGATGGAGCAGTTAAAAATATTAAACAAGGAGAAGATTTCTTTGAAAATGAATATGGAAATCCGAGTAAAGTAGCCAAACACATAAAAAAAGGTGATATTGTTGGTTTTTGTACAGGCAGTGGAGGAGAATACATATTAAAATTTAGAGATGGTTATCCTAGCGATGAAATTGATGAGCAGTATTCAATTAGTATTCGTCTAGCTATTGTAATAGATGGAGGAAGGCTTTGTATAAAAGATTTATTTTGGTTGATGGATTGGAATCCAGAATGTCCAGAGGATCAGCAAATCAAGTTAGAAAATGGAGTATATCATATTACATTAAATACAAAGCTACCAGAGTCAGGAGTCTATGGCGATGATCAAGAAATATATGTTTATTTAAATAAAGTGGATGAAATGCCTGAATTAATGTGGGAGGGAGTCCCACAACTTTTTAAAGAATAGCCCAAAATTTTCTTAATGATATTGTTTAGTTTTCTCATTAATATAGGTATGGAATATGGGAAAAGGGAGAGAAAAAATGATTAAAAATTATCTTAAAAAAATTCAGTCTAATATATATGGGCAAGATTCGGGAGGTAATGGCTCTTCAATTAAAGAAATAGAAGAATGGGAGAAAAAACTAGGTTTATCACTACCAATTCCACTAAAAGAACTGTATGAAGTTTTTGGAAAAGACAAGAAAATTTTAAATGCCCATAATTCGTTTTTATCATTAGAAGACTTACAAATAATAGATGGAGTAATTGTGTTTTATGAATTGATAGATAAATTCATAAAGTATGGATCTTTAATAGAGGATTCAAACAAAGAGGATCCAAAGGTTAAGCTGCAGCAAGAAAATGACACCTCCTGGTATTTTGAAGCTAGAAACTTATCTGAATACATATTAAATAATATATTTTGGCATGGAGTTAACTTAATGAAATTTAGTGTCAAGATAAAAATTAAAGAAGAAAACTTGGAAAAGAATCTTCAAGATATTTTATATAAAATAAGTGATGAACGAAAATTGTCAAAAGGAACAAAATACAGTTATCACGATAAAGAAGAAAAAGTTATGGCTACATATCTCCATTATGAACAATTATTAATCTTAGGATCTAATGACAAAAATAAATTGCAAGAAGTAGAATGCAATATAAAGGCAAATCTTGTAGGTATTAAAAATAAGTTAGCAAGAGAGCATATTTTTAATCAAACCAAGTTAACGATAGAAAATAGAATGAAACTATTAAAGAAAGCTTTGGATAGAGTTGATAAAGTAATATCAAATAGTAAAAAGGTTGATGAAAATGAAGTTAATAGGTCGATAGGTTTAATTGAAAGCAAATTAAATGTAAAGTTGCCTGAAGCATTAAGAGAATTTTACCTTCGATACAATAAAAATAGGTATGTGATAAATGGTTTTTACATATTTAAAAGTCTTCATGAACTTGCAATAGAAGATGGAATTTTAGTAATAGCCTGCTCAAATGAACAGGTTGAAAAGTATGGAATTTATGTGGATGACTTAAGTAATGAAGTTATAAATGTAAAAGTTAAAGAAAGTAATGATATATCTAATTGGTCAACTTATGAAGAATTGACTAGGTATATTGTTAATTCTGTAGTGTTTCAAGTTATAAATGTTCTTGAAGCAAGTGCTGCATTTGAGGCTTCAGATATAGTGTTAGAGGAATATTTTACGCCTTTGTATGATGAAGAAGAGAAAGACAACAAGCGTATTAGTTACATATCTAATGATGGAGATATTTTGGTTTTGTACTTTATTGATGAAGATATCATATATTTTGGAGCAGCTGAAGATAAAACATTAAATGAATTTGAGGAAAAAGTAGAAATAGATTTTGATTGGTTATAATGAGGAGGATATAATTTAATGCAACAAGAATTTAATTTTGAAAAATTTAAAGAAGAAGTTATTTTAGCTACAAAGAAAGCTTTTTTAGAAATTATGGATGAATACAAAGATTCTACAGTATATGCATTTTCACTAACTTGTGATTCAGCTGTTAGATCTATAGGAGTTGTAGCAAATACAAAAGAAGCCTTAGAGAAAGAAATAGATAATGAAGAAGATAGGTATTATTATAAATTTTGTGAGCAAGAATGGGAAATATGGGATGCTGCAGATAATGAATTTCAAGAGATTAGAAATAGTTTGCTAGAATTCCAAGAAAATAATAAGGATAAAATTAGTGACTCAGAAAGCATATATACAGAATTTTTTGATGAATTTAGAGAAAAGATTTTTGATATATGTGTACAAGCTTTGATAGAAATAAAAGATGAAGGCTTTTTTCAAGATAAGTGTAAGGAAAATATCATTATTAATTTTATGATACCGGAGTACTTAGATGAAGACTATTCCATAGAAGTTTTTAGTAAACTGAATAGTGGAATAGTAGTTAAAGAATATAAAGAACATATAGAAGATTTTATGTAATACATAGTGAAACTCAGGTTTATACAATGTTATAAACCACAAGATTTAAGTGTTTTATGACATATATAAATCAATAGTTTAGCGTAAAACTTTATAAAGTAAATTTGTGAAATTACTTTAATGATTATTTTATTAAAGCTAGGAGATGATTTTTTATGCTTAAATTTAGTAAAGATGGAGAAGAAGTTTGCTCTGATAAAGTTGTTGATTTAGGTGTTATGGGTAAATTTGATCATATTTCTATAGATTTATCCGATCGCTACCATTGCTAACACCTCCATCGCACTCTGTGAAAGCGACTA
>CAZKOJ010000234.1:0-4406 GCA_964554365.1 uncultured Clostridium sp.
CTTCATTTAGAGTTTAATCTCCATTCAAAATTAGGCTTTGTTGTTTATAAATTTTCTTACTTACTCATATGTGAAACCTATTTTACTCTACCCATTCTGCTTGTTTATATTTTGATAGATTTCCCCAGAAATCACAAGCCCTAACTTCATATTTAGGCTTTTTAAGCTTAGTATTATGTGTAAATTCATTTAAACTTATGTTTACGTTTCCACCATATTTTCTCTGTACCATAGCAAAATATACTTCTTTTCCATTACAGTAAACTTTATACCCAGCTATTTGTGAATGTTTTTTCCTTTGACTCCATTTTATTAAAAATTTATCATCATTAATTTTTTTAACTTTAACTACTTTAGGAAATTCAGGTTCTGATTTTTTTATCTTTCCTTCATCTATATACTGTAGATAATTATTATGAAAACCTTCATCTATATTATTAGGACTATAATAATGACTATATGCAAATGTTATAATATTTTCTACAAAAGGCTTTTCAATTTTCATTTGATATACAAACCTTTTCAAGGTAGCACTATACCAATTTACATGGTCAAAAGTTTCCACATTAGCCCAAAATAAAAGGCCTGATTTAGTCTTTACTGCTTTACTTAAAGCTGAAAACCATCTTCTAACTTGTTTTATATTTAAACCACCACCACCAACTGAATCTTGAGGACAGAATATATCTCCCTTTTTTAAGTTTGCTATTTGGAAAAAATAAGCCCAATTAGCAGCGTAACATCTTGGAGTACAAAATTTAGAATTCATAAACGGTGACATCATAAAAGGTAGTCTCATATTATTATCTTTTAAATACATTAGATTTATATTAACCGCTTTAGCTAAAATTAAAAAATCTTTCTTGGTTTTAAAGTTCAGATTATCTACTTCATATACCCAATACCATCCATAGAAAGCATTTGGGTATTTTTTATGATAATTTTTATATAATTCCTCTGCAATTAAATTGCCTTTTTTCATTTGATTATATAGCCATTTAGGATCTCTAGGGCCTTTTTCCCACCACTTGCTGTCATAATCTATGCCCAAAAATACTTTAATACCGTTCTTCTCGCAGTTTTTTAAAAGTCTATCTACCACATCAAAAGAACCTTCCATAGATTCTTTTTTAATCTTAGTATTATAAACTCTTTTCACAACATCTTTACTCGCTATAAAAGTATTCATAATAATATAATCCATCTTTATTTCTTTTAAATATTTCAATTCCTTTTGCCACATTGTATCATCCCACTTAATAACCATATCAGGTTGAATAAATGTTCCATTTGCAATGGGATAATTATCTTTTTTAAAGCTTTGTTGTATTTTTTTTAATATACCCATTTTTTATTTGAAAACTCCAATAAAATTGTTTATAAAATCATAGTATGCTATATAATGATTTTATATGTATATATACTTTAAAGAATATTTTCAGTTTTATGTTAAAATTCAAAAGAATAAAAATAAATCGACTAATATTAGGTGGTGTTTTCATGACAACAAAATTAGTTTTCTTATGTACAGCTGGTTTTTTTGCAGCTTTTGTAGATTCCATAGCAGGGGGAGGCGGTATCATAAGCGTTCCAGCTTTCCTAATGGCAGGAATTCCTCCTCATATAGCTCTAGGTACGAATAAATTTTCTTCTACCTGTGCATCATTGACTAGTTCACTCAAATTTATGCAGTCTGGAAATGTAGACTTTAAAATTTTAAAATTTCTAATACCTTTTACATTAATAGGAGCTATTTTAGGTGTACATACCGTACTTATTATAGATACAAAATACTTAAACATAATAGTACTTACACTTTTGCTATTTGTGGGAATATATAGTTTGTTTTCAAGAAACGTTGGTATAGAAAATAAGTTCCAGAATATGAACAAGAAAAATTTATTTTTAGGTATGTTACTTGCTTTATTTTTAGGCTTTTACGATGGTTTTTTTGGTCCCGGTACGGGCTCTTTTTTGATATTTGGACTTATAGCCGTATATAAATTTGACTTTGTACGCTCTGCAGGAAATGGAAAAGTGTTAAATTTTATAAGCAATATTTCAGCTCTTATAATGTTTGCTCTTAAGGGCCAAATTAATTATAAGGTAGGTATACCTGTTGCTTTCTTTATGATAATTGGTGCAAAATTTGGTACCAAAGTAGCACTTAAAAATGGATCAAGATTTATAAAGCCACTTTTTGTAACTATGTCTTTAGCTGCAGCTTTTAAAATACTTTATGGATTCGCTACATAGTCTCCATAAAGTATTTTAACTTAATCTTTTTTTAAAAATGGTGTTTACTATTTTTGCACATACTAATCCTAAAGTTATTCCACCAACCACATCTGAAGGGTAGTGAACAAATAAATATAATCTAGAAAAAGCAATTAACACTGCTACTAACAATGCATAAATTCCATATTTTCTTACATTGTTCATTAGAATCCCTACTGCTACAAAGCTGGAGGAAGTATGTCCTGATGGAAAAGAATATGATGTAGGCTTCTTTATAAGCATTTCCACTGTTGGCATGTCTACGCAGGGTCTTGTTCTATGAACAACATGCTTTATTATTCCCTCACCTAAAATAGTAACTAATATTAAACCTAATACCATCATAAAACCTACTTTTCTATATTTTCTATTGATTAAAAATAGCATAGTTATAACCACCCATATAAATCCTGCATTTCCCAAAGACGTTATTATTGGCATAATTTTATTCATTACTGTAGTGTGCATTTTTTCTTGTATGAAAATTAATAAATTTACATCTATACTTTGTATTAAATTCATATTCAAAGTGTTCCTTTCTTGTTTCAATTATATAAAATCTAACAATTTAATAACAATATACAATACATTATACTATATATGTATCGGATACATATATAAAGTTTAAATTCAATTTAGTACCTGTATAATTGCCCTTGTAATTTATCGAATAAAAGCAATATTTGTAATTGTAAATATTTTTACAATTGTCAAAATATATTTACAATTGTAAAATATTTTTTCCACTTTATTCACTCAAATGGTTCAAAATGTTTACAATTACTTTTTATAGTAAGTTAATTTTTATAAAATCTACGTTATTATGCCATTTTACTATTTTGGCACAATAAATGCTGATATTAATATATTGAAAATTTATAATAATGCGATAAAATATAAAGGAGGTATTCTAAAGAATGAATGAAAAAAAAGGTAATCCATTAGCTCTATTGCCACTAGGTCTATTTATGATATTGTTCCTTGGTGTTTCCATTATAATGAAAGATTTTTATAAAATGCCTGTGGTTGTAGCTTTAATAATTGCATCTACTGTGGCTATACTTCAAAATAAAAAAATACCTATAGAATTAAAAGTTGAAAGATTTTGTAGAGGTGCTGGTGATTCTAGTATCATACTTATGTGTCTAATTTTTATCTTAGCAGGAGCCTTTGCTGAAGTTAGCAAAGCTATGGGCGCTGTAGACTCTACTGTAAATCTAGGACTAGCTGTTTTTCCGCCTAACCTAATGGTGGCCGGCATATTTTTAATTGGTTCTTTTTTATCTATGTCGCTTGGAACTTCTGTTGGAACTATAGTAACTCTAACACCTATTGCAGTTGGCATTTCCCAAAAAACAGGTCTACCTATTGCATTTTTAATTGCTGCTGTAGTTAGTGGTGCTATGTTTGGTGATGGATTATCTATGATATCAAATTCTACTGTAGCTGCTACTAAAACTCAAGATTGTGAAATGGTAGATAAATTTAAAGCTAATTTTAAAATAGTACTTCCTGCAGCTATTTTAACCTTATGTATATATGGATTTTTAACCTTAGGAATGAAAATCAATCATACGGGAGTATACAACTATCAATTTGTAAAAATACTACCATACATAGCTGTACTTGCAGTGGCTCTAACAGGATTTAACGTGGTTTTAGTATTAGTTGGAGGTATTGTATTAGCCTCCATAATAGGACTTATTTACGGATCTTTTGATATATTTACAGTATTTCAGCTTTGCGCAAAAGGTATAGCAAATATGGAGGATATCTCAATAATATCTATACTGATTGGAGGTATAGGAGAACTAATAAAATTCAATGGTGGTATAGATTTTTTACTACATACAATACGTAAGCGAATACATTCCGAAAAAGGTGCTGAATTTGGCATAGGTATATTAGTTAGTTTAGTAGATTTATGCACTGCTAATAATACCGTTTCTATAGTTATAGTTGGTTCTTTAGCTAAAGAATTATCTGAAAGCTATGGAGTAGATAAAAGAAAAGCTGCCAGTCTTTTAGACACTTTTGCTTGCTTTATACAGGGATGCATACCTTATGGAGCTCAACTTTTGGTAGCTTCTAGTCTTGCAGCAATTTCACCATTTTTAATAATGAAATAC
>CAZKOJ010000235.1:0-4396 GCA_964554365.1 uncultured Clostridium sp.
GTATGACACAAAATAGACTAGCAGACTGACTAGTTATTTTTTTGAATGTGCCTAAAGCATGTTAAAATTTTTTTAACATGCCTTAATATGACTTTGGAAACAACTTGGAAACAATTTGTATAATTTTAGAAAATAGTTAGTGATATTATTTTATTATAAAATAATATTTAATATATAGAGGGGGAGAAATTAAAATGAAAAATAAAAGTATTAAAATGATTATAATATCATTATTGGTAGTAGCATCAGTTCCTTTAAGTTCTGTTGCTTGTAAGGAGAAGCAAAAAGAAATTCAGTTAACAAGTGGTATTAAACAACAGTTGAATATAGACGAAAAAGATTCTTTAAAGTTAACAAAAATAAGAGAGTTGAATTTTGGTGATAAAAAATATACTCCCATATGTTGGAAAGATAACGACAATATTATAGCCACAGAATCAGTGAAAAGAAGTAGCGAATTTCATGAAGTTGCCAAAGCTTATATAGACGACATTAATGTATACAACATTAATACAAAGACTTCTGAAGTTTCAAAGCTTTCTACATTAACAAAGGCTATGTGTGGAGATGTTCTTAATTGTTGTGATAAGCAGGGTGGAAACAGCAGTTTCTTATATATAAAAGATAAAAAACTATGGATATATGATATAAAAGAAAATACTCAAAAAGAAATATATGATTTGTCTAATATTCTTAAAATTAAAAGAGATGTTAAGGGAAGTTACAACAAAACTGAGGAAGAGTTATTGACTGAAATACACTGTGGTTTTGTAAAAGGAAGCGACAAATATGTATATGTATTATCTAAGATAGCAGATTATGATGCTAATATATTTATTATTGATTTAAGTAGTGGCAAAGTAACTAAAAATGTATTCAATCCAGGATATTTACCAGGAGTAGAAGATGGTATAAACCAATTTTCAGTAGCATACAGCAAAAGTGAAAATAAGTTTTATTTAAGTTCAATTTTTTACAATGTAATATACCAAGTTGATACTAATAAATTTGTGGGGATAAAAAAAATAAAAACAACTGGAGGTCAATTTTTTAAAGTATCAGAGGATGGAAATGAGTTTTATTTAAGTGCTATGAACGGAAAGAAAACGAGTTTATTAAAATATAATATAAAAGAAGATAAAGTAACAGAAATTTTAAGTGATAATATGAGAAACACATCAAAGAATCAGATATCCTTATATACAGTTGGTAACTTAAATTCTAAGAAAAATATTATAGGTTATAATATTGAAAATGCTACTTTCAAATCTAATTATAAGGAATTTGTTGAAAGTAAAACAATTTCATATATAGCTAATCTTGATGGAACTAAAATTAAAAATATCAATCCACTTCCTGTAGAAAAAATAGATAATAAAAATATTACCAACTCAGTTATATTTAATGAAGCAGGAGATAAATTAATATATACTGTGTGTTATTACGATTATAAAGATGAAAAAGTTCAAGTAACAAATATAAAAAGTTATGTATATGAGGTTAAGTAAAATATAAGCATAGTTCTTGGTTTCAGGTGGGGTTTTGAGAGCCCACATCTGAAACTTAGATATTAAATTTGGTGTTGAGAACATAATCTATATTCCCCAGTGAGTTGGTTTAATGTTTATTTAAAAAATTCCCTAAGTTAATTACATGCTGTTCATATGTTCCAAAGCCTATTTTACATTTTTCATTGAAAGCTTCTACATTATAACGAAGCTTTTTTCCTTCAATTGCTGTCAATGTTGCTTTTATGGTAACTTTCATGTTAACAGGTGTTGAACTTATATGTTCAACATCAATTTTAGTTCCAACAGGTCTATAATTTTCAGGCATATTATTAATCACTATATGTGCAGCTGTATCTTCCATAAATCCAATCATACTAGGTGTAGATAGCACAGTGACACCTTTATTACCAATAAAGTCTGCTGTATTTTCTGGCTTCACTATATATTCATTAACGAAGATTTCTCCAACTTTCAAAAGATTATCAAAATTCATTTAGTAACCATCCTTTCATACATATCTATTGAGTTTTTTTAATAAAATTTCATTGGTGGGCAGCGGGAACTATAAGAATAAATTCTTCTCAAATAACAGGGTCGTAAACTGCATACTTTCAATCAACAAAAGAAGAAAATGCTAAGTAAATTGCATTATAACAGAATTCATAAATTATTATAGCATATAATCTGTTAATTTATCTGTAACGTTATCAAAATTTTTACAAAAAACGATAAAATAATTTAATAATGATAAGTTTCATTTTTAGAATTTTTCTGGGAAAATAAGAGCTTGTAAGTGTTCATGCGTTTGACGTGATAAAATGAGAAGAAAATGTTGACAATATAAATTGAAGGATATATACTTTATCCAGGAAACTTAAAAAACTAAAACAGTTTCCGACGCAAGAGCGAGGTGTTAAATATGAAAAATAACGTATTTTCTCGAAAAGAATTACTGTTTTTAATCACAATAAGTTTAGCTTTAGGAATTAGGCAAATGGCAATGACTATGGTTATGCCGTTTATTTCTACTTACAGCAATACCTTAAGCGGTAGTAATGCAACTTTAGCAGGAGTAGCATTGGGCATATTTGGGTTAACACAAGCTATTTTTCAAATTCCTTTTGGTATATGGAGTGATAAAATAGGAAACAAACGAGTCCTTTTAATAGGGATTATGCAAGTAATAATAGGGTTAGTTATTGCATTCTTTACTAAAAGCATATATATGCTTATTTTTGCTAGAGCCTTGCAAGGAAGTGGGGCTGTGATTGCAACTGGATATTCATGGGTTACTGGTAGTGTAGATAATAAAAAACGACCAAGAGCTTTAAGTATTTTAGGAATAATTATTGGCTTTGCAGCAGCAGCTTCTTTTGCTTTAGGGCCTTTAATTCACAACTATTTATCAGTAAGACAGATGTTCTTAGTATGTGCAATCTTAATTTTCTTAGTATGGATTATTATATTATTTTTTTTAAAAGAAACTCATGACTCAAGTTCTTATGAAACATTGGGAAATGAAGTTAATGTAAGAGATGGTATAAAAATATTATTAAAAAATAGAACGTTTATAGGACTTAACTTAGCAGGTTTTTTTAATAATTTTATAATGGTTTCAGTATTTTATATAGTACCTATATATCTTCAGAAAATCACTGGTATTAATGGCATGTGGAAAATTTTTATGCCAGCAGTAATTATTGCTATAATATGTATGAGAAAATCTATTAAATTTGTTGAAAAAGGATACAGTTCAAATTTAATTGTAGCAGCATTCATTGTAAGTGCTATAGGTATATGTTTTTATTTTAATAATGAATCATTTTACTTTATATTGGTAGGTAGTATATTATTTATGACAGGGTATATTTCTTTATCTACCATAATACCTTCTGTAGCAAATGATATTGCAGAAAATAGTTATAGAGGTGCAGCAAATGGAATAATAAATAGTTTTCAATATATTGGCTCTTTTGTTGGATCGGTGATTACCGGTGCCTTATGGAGTAATCATAAAAATGCTGCTTTATTTTTAATAATAGTAATATCTATTATGGGTGTATTTACTATAAAAAAAACTAAAAATAACTTTTCTAATGAAACAAATAAAAATTAGATTGAGGATGATAAAATGAGAGACATAATATTGAAAGTTGCTGCTGAAAAGATACAAACATATGGTTTAAGGAAATTTACTATGGATGAAATCGCTGCAGAACTTAAAGTTAGTAAAAAAACTATCTATAAGTATTTTAAAGGTAAAGACGATATTATATTTGAATATTTTAAAGAAATAATAGAAAGTGATAAAAATGACACTCTTGAGTCTATAAAAAAAGATTGTTCTTTAGTGGATAAGTTAAATTCTATAATTTATTCTTATCATAAATATAAGCTTCCAGTTAATGTGTTAGACGAAGCACATAAGTTCTATTATGGAGAGTGGGAGAAAATCCAGGAGCTAAAAGATTTTAAATTAAACCTCATAGAAATGATAGTAAAAGAAGGAATGGAAGCAGGAATTATAAAAAGTGATATAGAGCTGCATATTATCAGCTCCATATTAGAAAGTGTTAGCAACACATTTCTAGATTACAAATTCTTAAGCAAAAATGATATGACTATGAAAGAAGCAATGAAACAGGTAATGACAATATTATTATATGGAATTTTAAAATAAATTAATTCGTACTATTTTGTATTATAATTGAAGCAATATAATACCTTTACAGGCTACAAAGGCTGGGAATGGTTTTGAGGATTTAGACAAACTTCAAGAAATACTGAAGGTAAAGCAAAGAAGTGTGGGAAGTAGAGTTACTCTACCTCCCATACCCCATCTTTTAAAAATTTAGTTGCCTTTTCTTCTGCTTTATTAACAATAA
>CAZKOJ010000236.1:0-4308 GCA_964554365.1 uncultured Clostridium sp.
AAACTTGGTATACTTGGCTTGAACAAGGGCGATCTATAAAAGTATCATCGGAAGTATTAGAAAGCTTGGCTAGGGTGCTGAGGCTTAATAAACAAGAACGAATTCATCTTTACACTTTGGCAAAACAAGTACCACCAGTAGACATTTATTCATACCAGGGAACTGTAACACCAATGCTTCAGCACGTACTAGATAATTTAATATTAAGTCCATCTTTTATTATGGATTCAAGGTGGAATATTATTTTATGGAATAAGGCAGCAAATGTTGTATTTGGTGATTTTAATCAAATAAACGTACATGAGCGAAACATAGTTTACATGATGTTTAACAATGCTGATTATAAACAATTATTTATTGATTGGCAATTGCATGCACAAGGAATGCTTGCACGATTTCGTTCATCCACAGCAGAATATATTGATGATCCTTGGTTTGTTAAATTTATTGAAGAGATGAAGGGAAAAAGTGAAGAATTTAATTTATGGTGGTCCAAGCATGATGTCCAAAAAAATAGTGAATTTTATAAAAAACTTAAACATCCAATTGCTGGAACAATGGTTTTTGAGTTTTGTAGTTTTGATGTTTCTGGTAATTCTAATTTACAATTGATTGTGAATACTCCTTTATCGGGAACAGATACTGATGTAAAAGTAAAATTATTATTAGATAAGTAATGCAAAAACCTCATATAATATTAATATGTTTGTAAAACATCATTTATATAAAAAAAGGAGAATTTTCTAACTGTAGAAGTTCTCCTTTTTTTATTCTGTTCAAATATGAATTATTAAAGTATTGACAAAGCTACTTATTGAATGTAATATATATCTAAAAGATATATCTTTTAGATATATATGTAAGGAGATATTGATTATGAAAAACTCAAATAATAAAACTAAATTTCTTATTCTTGGATTATTAAGTGAAGGATCTTTATCAGGTTATGAAATAAAAAAAATAGTAGATACCCGATTTTCATTCTTTTGGAGTGAAAGTTTTGGACAAATATACCCACAATTAAAAAAACTTAATGAAGAAAAATTAATTAAAGAAGTAACTTTGGAGGAATCTCTAATTAATAAAACAAGCAAAAAATACTCTATAACAGATAAGGGGGTTAGCGAACTAAAACAATGGTTGGAAGAACCAGTAGAAAAAGAAGTAGTTAGGTATGAAATTTTACTTAAAATGTATTTTTCAAATATTACCTCATCAGAAATTATGTTAGGACATATAAAAGAATTTCAGGCATCACATAAGCAGCAGCAAAAGCTTTTTGAAAAGTTTCAATGTCAACTGGAAAAAGATAAGGATGTACATGAAAATCATGAGGATATATTAATGGTGCTTTCTTTTGGGCAGAAAGTATGGAGAGCTTATGATGATTGGTGTGAAGAAGTAAGTTCTATATTAAAAAAAAGAAAACAAAGTGAGTAAAAAAATATGGAAAGTGAATTAGAATTATATTATTTTTCTGGTACAGGAAATACAAAATTCATAGTGGAGTATATTGTAGGTAAATTAAGAGATAAAAAAATTAGAATAACGACATATCCTATAGAAGGTGGAATTGAAAACATGGAAAAGAAAAAAGCTAAGATGTTTGTTTTTCCAATAAATTCACAATCTATGAGTCCTTTTATATGGAAAACTTTCAATGGATTGCCTGCAGGAAACGGAGAAGAGATATTTATTCTTGTAACTCTTAATGAGTCTTCATCAGTAGCAGCCCCTTTATATAAATTATTTAAGAAAAAAGGGTATAGTCCTGTATATTATAGTGAGATTAGTATGCCTAATAATTTAGTAAATAGAACTATAAACATTGAAGAGAGTAAAATAAGAGTGAAAACAGCTTTAGAGAAATGCGACGTAATTGTTGA
Source organism: uncultured Clostridium sp. (assembly GCA_964554365.1). Classification (GTDB taxonomy): domain Bacteria; phylum Bacillota; class Clostridia; order Clostridiales; family Clostridiaceae; genus Clostridium_AM. The sequence goes on from CAZKOJ010000236.1 coordinate 1,887, forward strand.
AGATATTTTTAATGAAAAATCAAAGTGGACATCAGAATTTAAAGGATCTAAAATCATTTCATTTTTGTCAAGAAATACTAGCCTTCCATGGTTTTATATGAGGTTAGTATTTAAGTTAGAAGTAAATAAAAAACTCTGTATAAAGTGTGGACTTTGGGAAAAGCAATGTCCAGTAGGCAATATTAAATTAGGCATAGAACTAAACCATACTAATAAATGTGAATTTTGTATGAGATGTGCAGCCTCATGTCCAAATAAAGCTATCTACATTAAAGGAAAGGAAAATTATATAATAAAAAACATGGAGTATGAAAAAAATGCCATTTAAGATTTATCCAACAAATATAATAATAACTCTTGCTGTGCTTATGCCTAATATACTATTTTTCATTTTTAAACCTATAAATATCCCTAATGAAGAAAGCAAAACTTTAGTGTGGGTTGTAATAGGAATATTTGAAAACATTGGACGCATATTAACATTCGTCCTTCCATTATTTTGGGAAATTACACTAATAGGTAAAAATAGAAAAATAGTATTAATACTTATGGGAATGGTATTAATCATATATTATTTGGGATGGATTCGATACTTTTTCAATGGCCGAAAATATAATTTGTTATTTGATCCAATATTTTTTATTCCATTACCAATGGCTATATGTCCAATTTTATTCTTATTATTATCAGGAGTGTTAATTAAATCATGGTCCATGGTAATAGCTTCTTTAATCTTTGCAATAGCACATATACTAGAAAGTTGGAGACTATGGGCATTGAGTAACAAATAGTAAGAATACTATTTCTACACAAAGACGTACTGAAGATTTATTAAGGACAATAATTGTACTTGTACCTAAGTAATTTAAAGGAAGTTAATGGATGCTTATATTATCCAATAACTTCTTTATTACTTAATCAGTAGGCTTTCATAGTTTTAATGCAACAGTAAAAATTACTTAGGCCGCTTTTTAAATTTTAACAGTTTAATATAGACTTTCTAAATTGTATTTAGCCCTGTCCAACTCTTAAATGCTCTATGAAAAGCACTGCTTTCGGAAAAACCAAGAATATATGTAATTTCATATATTGATATATTTCTGTCCTTAAGATATTTTTCAGCCATATTTCTACGTATTTATTTTAATAATTTATTATAAGAGGTGCCCTCTTTCCGTAAATATAATTGCAAACTACGTACACTTAATAAAAGTTTTTTTGCAACAGTTTCAATTGAAGGTTAAACACTAAAAGAAGGTAATAACATTTTATAAAAGAGCCGCATTTCAGGCTCTTTTATGATTTGCTAAATATATTAAACTTTTTCAACTAACTTTTTGTATGGTTCAATAATAATTTGAGAAAGATTAAGATTTGGTTTTTTATTCATTCTTTTATTAAAAATTGATAGAATGAAGTTTCTTATTTCTCTTTTTATGTTATTTTGAGGATAATCATATAAACCATTCTGGTTGTAAAATTCATGGTCTTTTAACATGCCACCTTTTTGTGTTGTAGCTTCCATTATTTGTCTTAGATTAGAATTATGTTTTAATGGTCCAGAAACTAAAAAATGCAATATATTTATTCCTCAGTACAGGCCTATGACCGTTGAAGAAATTTCTGTCAAAATACTTTTTCCATGTTTATATTGTTTAAATTCAAATAGTAAATAGTGCGACTGCCGAAATGTATATAAGTATATATTTCGGTAGTCTTTTGCTGTTAAAGTCTCTATTTACTTTGATTTTGTAATTGAGTTAATTGATCTGAATTCGTTAATTCATTTGAATTTGCATTAAAAGAATCATCAATATTGTTTTGTACCATAGTTACTGTATCAGAAATATTATTTATTACCTGTTTGTAAGTAGTGCTTAACTGAGTTAGTGAAGCTACCATTCGATGATTTTTTTTCTTTCTATAAACCTCTATTTTTTCCGAAATTCTTTTGTTATCTGCTCTAAATATCCAAACAAGGCTGGTAGCGGTGTCATGTTGCTTTTGACATTGAGTTAGAGTTGATGAAGACATTTTGATAGTAGCAGTTTTGGTGGATGGTTTAAGCAGGAAATTAGAAACATTATTCAGTGCGTTCTTAAATGAATTATCTAGTAAATCTGTATACTTATTAGTATCACTCCCATAAACACCAGAAACAATTTCTTTTTTTATTTTTTCATATTCTGAAGTATATTTCGCTATGGAGGGAGCTTTATTAATGTCCTGCATAGAAGTTTCAATACAGCTTAAAAACTTATAACCTATCTTAGCATCATTAGAGATATTTGAATCATCTGTGCTTTTAAAAATTGTGTTATTCGAATTTTCATTTGTATGTTTGCTATCATTGATGGAATTTTTATATTCATTGATGTTGGAGCTAGTTTTATATGAAATTGATTTGTTAATTGTAATTGAA
>CAZKOJ010000237.1:0-704 GCA_964554365.1 uncultured Clostridium sp.
TAAAAAACGCTGACGCGTTAGCATATTTTTTTATGCTAATGCGACAGCCCCTTACTGTCTAATGACTTAAATATTGATACAATTTAGCGGCTTTTTCAATAGGAACGTAGATTTTAATATTGCTAAATTGTATGGGATTGATGCACCCATTTAAGTTCCCGCATCAATCCCATTCTTTAACTTACCAGAATTCAAAAATTATAATTGTAATTTTCAGTTTAAAATAACTTTACCAAACTCTATATTGACAAATATACCATATATCACTATACTTTATAGTAGTATAATAAATGGTGGTGATTAAATTGTCTTCAATAAATTTAATAATACTTGGCTATTTGCAGAACAAAGAGAAAAGTGCCTATGAAATGGTTAAAGAATTTGATATCTGGAATCTTACTAAGTGGCTAAAAATCAGTAACCCGTCAATCTATAAAAATATAATTAAATTATGCGATAATGGATATTTAAATTCAAGAACTGTTAAAGAAGGTGAAATGCCCGAAAAAACATTATATTCAATGAACGAAAAAGGAAATTCATATTTCAATGAACTAATGGAAGAAAGTTCAAAACATATAGGAAATCTTTATTTAGATTTTAATGCATTTTTAGTTAATATAGAAAATTTACCAGAAGAAAAAAGAAAAGAATACCTTAAAAACTTCAAAGACAAGGCAGAAGAACGTAGAGCATTTGCGGAG
>CAZKOJ010000237.1:714-4111 GCA_964554365.1 uncultured Clostridium sp.
AATTATAATTACGAAAAACAGAAAAATGATCAATCTGGTTCTGAAGTTCTTATATTAGATCTATATAACGAATTTTATAACATTTTACAAAAATGGTCTGAAAAAGTTTTTGATTATTATAATTAATAATTTGATGTCTCTAATAAATCCTTATATTGAGAGACATTTTTTTCGCCCTACTACTATAATTTATAGTAGTTTATTATACACTAACATATCTTACATTATATTATTATTTAGGAGGTTTGTCTTATGAACAAAAAATATCAAATCATTTCTTTTGTAGCTATTATTTTAGGGTTTTTTATGGCATTACTAGATACAACTATAGTAAATATCACTTTGCCTAAAATGACCCAATACTTTAATACTACTATGGCCCATATTTCTTGGATAGTAAATGCCTATAATCTAGCTTTTGCAGCTATTATACTAACTGCTTCGAGGTTGGCAGATCAATTTGGCAGAAAAAAACTGTTTATTACAGGAGTATTTTTATTTACTATATTTTCACTGCTAGCTGGTATTTCAAATTCCCTTGAAGTACTTATATTACTTAGAGCACTTCAAGGGTTATCCGCAGCTTTTATTGTGCCTGTTGCAATGCCTCTTTCTGCTGAAATATTCCCACCAGAAAAGAGAGGAACTATTATGGCACTTTGGGGAGCTTTTGCCGGTCTTGCTGCTGCAAGTGGACCAATGCTTGGCGGTATATTAACTCAATGTTTTAATTGGAGATATATTTTCTTTATTAATGTACCTATAGGTTGTATTTGTATACTACTAACTATGAAATTCATAAAGGAATCTTATGACCCAACTGCAAGTAAAAGTATAGACTTTGGGGGAATTATAACAATCTCCACTGCTATGTTTTGCTTAACTTTCGCATTAATAAAGGCTAATGAAAAAGGCTGGACTTCAAGCTTTATCCTTTGCCTCTTTGCTGCTTTCGCTATAGCCCTTATACTATTTGTTATTATCGAACTAAAAGTTAAGGACCCGATGCTTCAACTTAGTTTATTTAAATCCGTACAATTTACAAACGGCTCGATTTCTCTATTCTTACTAGGACTTGGTATGATGTCTGGTTCCTATTTTCTAGCTTTTTTCCTAATTCAGGTTAAAGGATTAAATCAACTGTCAGCAGGACTCATTATTTCAACTATGTCCTTAAGTTCAATGTTTTTTTCAATATTAGCTGCTATTTTAACAAAAAAATTATTAGGCAGCAGAGTTCTTAGTGCATTGGGTCTTTTTTTGCTGTGTGCCTCCTGCTACTTAAATAGTTCTCTTACTCAAAATTCTTCAAATACAGATATTATTTTAAGATTAATTGTTGCTGGTGCTGGTACGGGTCTCAGTATGGCAACACTAATGAGTTCTACAATTGCTAACGTTCCTGTAGATAAAATAGGAATAGCTTCTGGAATAAATAACATGACAAGAACACTTGGAACTGTACTTGGAGTTGCCTTATTTTTAACTATATTTACATCAAATATGACTACCCAGATATCTGATGCTAAAGACTCTGCTGTGCAAACAATACAGAATGACACTGTATTTGATACTGAAACAAAGAAACAGATGATTTCTTCTATCAAAGCAGGTAGTGATAAAAGCGTTAGTCTTTCAGAAATATTAAGCACAATTGATAAAAAAGAAACTGCTGTGCTAGCATCTTCTCCAACGATGGCTGAAAATAAAATCAGAGAAAGTTTTGAAGCTCAAAAGAAAGAAACAAAAAAAATAGTACCTGTTATCCAAGATACCTTTTTGACCTATACTGTTAAAGCTTTTAGTTTTACATTTAAAATGAGCGCTGTAATTCTTTTACCAGGTATACTTTTTGCATTATTCAGTGATAAAAAGAGAACTCCTGATATAAAAAATAAGCAGTTTGTTGAAAACACAAATAATTCTTCAGTAAACTAAATTGAGTAGAAGCTGAATAATTATTTTATTCAGCGACCTCTAACACTCCATCTTTAATTATGAAATTCCTCTTCCTATAATCATAGAGGTAAACGCTTTACACCAAATTTAAAATTGGGGTTTTCTGCTTAAAAGATGGAGTTAAGAGTCGCTATGCCCCTAGATAACGAGTTCTAAGCTTCAGATATATAAATACTCAAACTTCACCTTTTAAACCTATATATTTGAATTGTAATAATATACCATAATGATAAAATAAGCTCTATATATCGCAACTCTACAATAGATAGACTTTATGTTTGTATTGCGACGCAAAAATACCGTAAAATTCAAACTTGAATAATACAGTGTTCAGGTAAATTGTTCGTCTTTTCAGGATTGCTTTTTATAATTATGTTTAACCCCCACCAGTTCCAGACGGATTAATATACCAATATTTTAATTTACCAAAATACTTATATTTACTATCAACGTCATATGCATCTGGACCAATATCAGGATTTCTACAAATATACATATTGCCATATTGTGAGTCAGGAATTGTTCTTTCAGAAATTTCTGTTTTAAATGCCTTTACAAAATAACCTTGAAAGAACAAGTCAGTTCTTATAACTCTTTCAACTGTTGAATGAGTAAAAATATCAAATCCAATATTAAATACTATAAAAGCAATAGATATTACTATAACTATAGTACCTTTCTTTTTCAATTTTTAATTACCCCCATATGTAAATTAATTATTCATACATCTTAGAAAATGGATCATATTCATCAAATAAAAGTTTATCTACTCTGTAAATCATATTTTTTCTCCTTTTTCTTAACAATACAAGACAGACTATCATTTAAATTCTATAGGATTATAGTTAACAAACGATATAAGAACATTAAGAAATAACTCTATTTGTTTAAACTATTTTTTAACCTTAAAAAAGCCCCTAAACGTATTACAGTTATAATATCTATGATAGCAATTATAGATGTTGAGATCATCATAATTAATGAATTTGATTCTAAATAAGCAAGCAGAAATAAAAACATTAAGTTTAAACCAATAACTATATTATTGTATTTATTTTTACTTTTTTCCCATCCTTTTCTAAAAATAATTTTATTAATTTTATACTTACTATATTTACTTATACTTAACTTTATTATCCCCATTACAACTATAAAGTTAATTATAATTAATAAAATTTCAGACATCTTTATCTCCACTCCAATCTAATAAATATAAATTTTTATAGTTACAACTTGATATCTTACAATTCTAACTATATCATAGAAGAATTATATCACATTTTTATGCTATATATAACCACTTATGTAAAATAAGGTTATTTCTAAGATCGCATTACTCAATTTTCAAAGATCATATTTCCAATTTCAATAATTACGTTGCATAATTTTTCATATTACCCATTAATCACTTTAAACTATAGTTGAAAAAGGCCTGCAA
>CAZKOJ010000238.1:0-4106 GCA_964554365.1 uncultured Clostridium sp.
TGTAGTCTTAAGTTCAAAGCCTTCTTGCAAACCATATCTTTTAGCCATACTTCCAGCTGCTACATTTCTAACTATAACTTCAAGAGGAACTATTTCTACCTTTTTGCAAAGTTGTTCTCTTTCAGTTAATTTCTTTTCAAAATGAGTTTTTACTCCATTTTTCTCTAAAAGTTCAAATAGTGCTGAAGTAATTGCATTGTTCATAACTCCCTTATCTTCTATTTGACCCTTTTTTTCGCCATTAAATGCTGTAGCATCATCTTTATAATAAACAACTACCTTATCCTTATCATCTGTAGCATATACCTTTTTAGCTTTTCCTTCGTATAACATTTCTCTTTTTTCCATTTTATAATTCCACCCCTTCTTCATTATCTTTTATGAATTTTTCTTTCATGTCTTTTCTATATTTTTTAAGATTTTCTTTAATTTCTGGATATTTCAACGATAAAATTTGAACGGCTAGTATACCAGCATTGTAACTATTATTAATACCTACTGTAGCAACTGGAATTGATTTTGGCATTTGAACTATTGATAAAAGCGAATCCATTCCTGCTACTGCTGCATTCATTGGTACTCCTATGACAGGAAGAATTGTATGTGAAGCTATAACCCCTGGTAAGTGGGCTGCAAGTCCTGCTCCTGCTATTATACATTCACAACCTTCATTTTCTATGTTTTTGATTGTTTCCATAAGTTTTTCTGGAACTCTATGTGCTGAAAGTATATAAGCTTTATACTCTATTCCAAATTCTTTTAATGCATCAGCAGCTCCTTTCATTTTTTCCGTATCCGATTTACTTCCAAAAATAATAGCAACTCTCATTTATAATTCCCCCTGTTTTTTAATATATAATAAATAGTAAAAAATAAAAGTTCCACTACCAGTCTAAGAAGAATCTGGTAGTGGAACTTAAAATAATTTTAATAAAACAAAAAATTATTTATATTCCTCAGATTCATCTATAGATGGGAAATTTATGGTTTCCTCGTAGAGACTCCTAAACCTTATTATTAGGATTATACAGATGATTTATTTATATTTATGTACTTATGGTATCACATCACATTTGAAAAATCAATATGTTTTATTAAACTTCAATAAAATCATTCGGATTTCACTAGGTTTGTGTTCTTTTTGAGCAACATATTGTTCGTTACATTACGAACAATACTGTTTTCACCTTATTTGTTATTTATAAAATTAAAAATAATTATTCAAACTATAATTTTGTTATAATATACTTATAAATTCAAACTAAAGAAAGGGTTGATTTATATGAAAATAATATGTATTGGGGATAGTTTGACTGTTGGATATGGAGTTTTTAGAAATGAATGCTGGGTAGAACTAGTAAAGAATAAACTAAATATAGAAATTATAAACAAAGGTGTTAATGGTGATACCACCGCTGGCATTCTTTCTAGATCATATTTAGATGTAGTTGAAAATCATCCTACCCACGTAATGATAATGGGTGGCTGCAATGATTTTATGTGTGGACGTTCTTTAAATATGGTAAAAAATAACATTGAGGAACTAGTAAAAGAAGCTCTCACCTATAATATTATACCTATAATAGGTATTGAGCCACCTATAGATCCTATACTTTCTCATAGAAAATGGAGCGGTGATGTAGATTATAAGTTAATAAATAAAATTGAAGATTGTTATAGACAATGGATATTAGAATTTTGTACTAACCAAAATCTACTCTATGTAGACTTTTATTATTCTTTTACAGAAAATCTAAAAAATAAAAATCCAAGAGAATTATATGTAGATGGCATTCATCCAACTTCTCTTGGACATCAATTAATGTGCCAGTGTTTCATTTATGCTATTGAATCTATTTTATAGTTTACAAAAACTAATTTCAAAGTAAATTTTTTTCAATATTTACTTTAAATTCTTTTTAACACCCCAGTTAAATATGTTACTCTTTATTGATTGTTAGCTCTAAAAGTGTTATACTTATGTTACGATATTTATATATATCACACATATATATAATATGTACATATTATATAATATAACTAACTGCTATTTAAATCATATATTAGGTTTAATTAATTTCAAAGGGGGATTTATTCTAATGAATACTACTTGTTGTGTTTCTAAAATTTCTGAGGATGTTAAAATGCAAATTGGTGAATTAATATCAAAATCAGGTATGCCTACTGAAGAATTTATAAAATCTTTGGCTGAATATTATAATATAAAAAAAGCAGAATCAAGTATATCCACTGTAGTATTAGATTATACTAATTACTGGAATAGCTTTGTTGATTAAACCCAACTTTAAGATATATTTAAAAACCTCCATAACTGGCGTAGTTACGGAGGTTTTTTTATTTCAAATTATAATACTTTCTTTAATTGTTCAGTATTGTACTGTTTTACTATTTTATTATTAGCTTCATCCCTTATTAAAATATCTACCTTTCCATCCTTAATTTTAAAAATTCTTCCCTTTATTTTAGTACCAATAACGCTTACGGGTGTTTTAACTATAACTTCTTTTAGTTCTTCACCTTTACAGTATCCACATATCTTGTCACTTTCTATTACTCTTTTGCATTCCACACAGTAATAAAGTCTGTTCATAAGTACTACCTCCTAATTTGTTGTTTTGAATGTAAATTTTTACATATTTCATATATTCTATTTTTTCTGAAAATTTCCTCTTTTTTATTAAGATAATTTAAAATACCCTTTTAATATATAATACTTTATTAAAGCTGGTATTTCCCTGAAGTACCCAGTAATTTCATGAGATTTATAAGGTTTAACAAATACCCCAGAATAAGTAGCCTTTATACCTTGATGCTTAGCCATAAGAGATGCTCTTTTTAAGTGATATTTATTTGATACTATAATTGCAGTTTTCATTTTTTTATTTTCCATTATATCTTTTGAATTTATTAAATTTGCCATAGTAGATCCTGATTTGTCTTCCATAATTATTTTCGAAGGATCCATCCCTTTAGAAACTAGATATGTTTTCATAGCCTGTGCTTCGGATATATCTTCTCCAGTACCTTTTCCTCCAGATACTATTATATATTTTGCATATCCTTCTTTAAATAATTTAAATCCTTGTTCTGTTCTCCAAACAAGAAAAGGACTTGGAGTACTTCCATAAACCCTACATCCCAATATTATTATACAGTCTGCCTTTTGGGGTTTTGCGCTTTCTCCAAAATAAACAATTTGAAAAGCACATGTTATAATACATACTGCCAATATAGCTGTGCCGCATAATATAATTTTTTTAATCCTAGTCATAAAATCTCCCTTTCATATGCCTTAAGCCTTAATTAATGATAATGTTAGTTTATTATATGTATCAATTCAATAAGTTTTAGTTATATTTAATATATTGTTAATAGCTTTGTATCTATTATTGGTTTTAGGAAGAGGAGTTTCCTACTTAAATATAGAGTGTTAGCTTCGCCAGCCATGGGATAAATATAAAAAATTAGCTGCTATATACTATTAAAATAGTATATAGCAGCTAATTTTTTTATAATTAATTATTTCTTAAATATCTAAATTGTATTAATTAGGAAGTAATGCAAACCTTAATATAAACAATAATGCTAATATATATACTATAGGGTGTACATCTTTATGTTTTCCTGTTACCAATTTTACTATAGGGTAAAATATTATACCTGCTGCTATACCATTTGCTATGCTATAGCTAAATGGCATAATAGCTATAGTGAAGAATGCTGGTAATGCTTCTGTAAAATCATCAAAGTTTATTTTTGTTACAGCTCCCATCATAAGAACTCCAACTATTACAAGTGCTGGCGCCGTAGCTTCTGGCGGAACTACACCTACAAGTCCCCCAAAGAATAATGCTAAAATAAATAATACACCAGTTGTAAATGAAGTTAAACCTGTTCTACCACCTTCTGAAACTCCAGCTGTAGATTCAACATAAGTTACTACTGTACTTGTGCCTAACATAGATCCTATTGTAGTTGCTAATGCATCTGATAAAAGAGCTTTAGGCATATTTTTAACTCTTCCATCCTTATCTAACATATTAGCTTTTTGTGCTGTTCCAACTAAAGTTCCAATAGTATCAAAT
>CAZKOJ010000239.1:0-4095 GCA_964554365.1 uncultured Clostridium sp.
TTATTTCTGGTGTAAATTTTGTTAAAGACTTCATGGCAGGTATCAGGGATTTAGTAGGAGGAAGATCTGAAACTTATGAAAATGAGCTAATTCAAGCTAGAGAAGGAGCTATAAAAGAACTACAGGAAAGAGCTGCAGCCTTAGGTGCTAATGCTGTTGTAGGAATAGATGTAGATTATGAAGTTTTAGGCCAGGCAGGAAGTATGTTAATGGTAACAGTTTCTGGAACGGCAGTAGTAATAGAATAATTAAAATTACTAAGGAACCCATTTATTATTGAAATATGGGTTCCTTAATATTTTAAGCATATACGCAAAAAAACAATTGTAGTAAAATATGGTATAATCTTTTCAACATCTATGAAACTAGATTTTATTTAGTGCAGTAGAGTAGAAAATTACATATTTTAAGGAGGAAAATCATGAAATTTGTAGTATCGGAACAGGTTTTTGAAAAACTAGAAAATGTTTGTTTTGGAGTGGTTGTTGCAAAAGGCATTAACAACAAAGAAGAAAATGTAGAAATTAACACACTTTTAGACCAAAGCATAAAATTTATAGAAGAAAAATTTGAGAATCAAAAATTAAAAGAAGCTAAGGAAATATTGCCTTATAGAGAAGCTTTTCAAAAGCTAGATATTAACCCGAATAAGTTTATGAGCTCTATTGAAGCAATGAGTTCAAGAGTAGCAAAAAAGAAAGGTTTTCCTAAAATAAATCCTGTAGTTAATCTTGGTAATTCTGTGTCATTAAAATATCTTGTTCCTTTAGGGGCTCATGACATTGATATTGCACATGAAGATATATGTGTAAGATTTTCTAATGAGGGGGATAAATTTATTCCTTTTGGTCAGGAAGAAGTAGAGATTTTGGAACAGGGCGAACTTATTTACTCTGTAGGAGATAAGGTGAAAACAAGAAGATGGATTTGGAGACAAAGTGAAGAAGGAAAAATTACTGAAGAAAGCAAAAATATATTTTTTCCAATAGATGGATTTAAGGATAAAAATTATGACAATGTAATAAGTGCAAGAGATGAGCTGGCAGCATTATTAAAAAAATTATTCAACTGTGAGGTAAAAGTAGGCTTTATTGATAAAGATAATAGAAAAATTGAAATATAGTGTAAAAAATAACAATAAAAATCCACAATGTGAATAGAAATATACTCACATTGTGGATAATAAGTATCTCTGTTACGCCCAATAAAGGTTACGCTAGAGAAGATTTAATCTTTAAAGTTATAATATGTGCCACTCCATTAAGATCGTTAGATACAGATACATGGCTACATATTTTTTTAATAGCATCGTCAGCATTACCCATAGCAACACTTGTTCCAGCTTTTTTAAACATGGACACATCATTGTAATTATCACCTATAGCTACGGCATCTTTTAGAGGAATGTTTAAATGATTAGCTAGATATTCTAATAAATTACCCTTTGAAGCTTTTTCATTAACCATTTCAAAATTATATTTAGTTGACACAACTAAAGACAAACCTTCATAATTGCTGAAAAACTCTCTTCCTTTAGATAGCCTTTCTTGACTAAAAGAAACAGCTGTCATACTGCAATAATCAAAATCTGCATTTAGTATTTCATCTATAGTATCTACAAATTTAAGACCTGCTTGAGAAAATATCAAGCTTATTGTATCAAGGAGCATGTCCTCATTAAGAGAAGGATCAATTGCCTTTGCTTTAAGAAAATCCTTTTCTAGTATTTCTTTTGAATTAGACAATAAAAATAAATTTTTATCTGTACATATTTCAAAGAAATATTCATTTTCATATATCCAAGTTAAAGCATTTCTAACATCTTTCTTACTTATAGTTAAAGATTTTAACTTTTCTCCATCCTTAGAATATAAAAAAGAACCATTGTTTGAAATTATATGAGGATTTAAATTAGCTTTTTTGCATATGGCACTAACATCACCATAGGTTCTCCCAGTAGCAATTACTATTTCAGTACCTGTTTTTTGTGCTAGTTTTAAAGCTTCAAGGTTTTCCTTGCTTATTTCATGGTTTGAATTCAAAAGTGTTCCATCTAAATCTGTAGCAAAAAGTTTCATGTATATACACCTCTTTGTTTTTATTCAGCTATTAATAAGTCCACATTATTTTTATCTAACAAGTCCATAAATTTTTTATTTGGCTGTTTATCAGTAATTATTAAATTTATTTGTGAAAGATCACATACTTTATAAGTAGCAGTTTTATTAAATTTTTTATGATCAGCTAATACTATAGTTTCTTTTGATTGCTGTACCATTTTTTTCATAACAGCAGAATCTTCGTCATCATCTACTGTTATTCCATTTTCTGATACACCTAAAGCCCCTATAAAGGCCTTGTCAGCAAAATAAAATGATAGCATGTTAATTGTAGCAGTTCCATATAAAAATCTATGTTCATTATTTAATCTACCTCCAAGTAGCAGGAGTTTTATGTTAGTTTTTTTAGAAAGTAAATCTGCTACATTTATAGAGTTAGTAATTATAGTATATTGTTTATCTTGTAGGGAGTCTGAAAAAGCTTGAACTGTTGTTGATGTATCTAATATTATAGTATCCTTTTCTTTTATAAGGGAAGTTGCTAATTTAGCTATTTTTTGTTTTTCTTCCATATCATTAAGCAATCTCTCATAATAGCTTTTCACTTCTTCATGTACAGTAGGAAGTATAGCTCCTCCATGAGTTCTTACTATAGCCCCTTGTTTTTCTAAATTTACTATGTCACGTCTTGCAGTGTCTCTAGAAACCTTATAAAGATTACATATCTGTTCTACGCTTATTCTTTTGTTTTCTTTTAAATAATCTAATATAAGATGCATTCTTTCTTCTTGATACAAACTTAATCACCTCTATCTTAACTCAGTGTTACAAGTAAATTATAATGACTTGCAAGCTAGTTGTCAATTAAATTTAAGCAATAATAATTATATGTAAGTATTTATAAGTTATTTTTTAAAAAAAATATTTTGAATAAATGCTATGATTTGTGATAAACTTAGTACTAATTAGATTAGGCATTTGAAAGAAAATAGACTAGCATATAGACTAGTTATTTTTGAAGATGCCTAGTTGACGATAACTAATTGTTGTTAAAAATCAGGAGGTAACAAATGCTAAAAATATGGGGAAAAATAATGAAGAATAATAAAATCTTAATGGATGAAGTGGTTACATCAGATATTGAAGGAAGTTATCAAGAAAATTTAAAGGCTTGCATTACAGAACTATGCAGAAACTTTGATATAGAAAAGCCTTATTGGTTACCTACTAATTTAGATGAATATAATAAGAGAAGTAAAACAATATTTAATGAAAATAATTTTATAGAGGAAATAAATTTTGACAAGTTTGTAATAGCAGAATTAGACCCAAATGAAGATTAAAGTGTAACTTTAATTCGTAATATAAAATAAGCATATTACGCCGCAAATTTAGAGTGGACTACGCTTGAATATATTATTCGAAAAACCGTCCGTTTATTAAGAAGGCCTAATGCTTCACTTATTTAAAACTACCTACCCACTCGATCAGCCCGTCCTGGGCTCCTCGTGGCTTAAATCGTCCTGATTTAAATTACGGTAGTTTTAAAACGTGAAGCATAAGGCCTTCTAAATTCACTCTAAGTTTTTCTACACAATATATTTAAGCTTCTGCCCACTCTAAATTTTGCGTTGAATATGCTTTTTTATTTTTACATATATAATTTCCTTCCTTTGAATCCAAGGGCTGATGAGCCCGCATGCCGAGAGGCAGGGAAAACTTAATTGCTTAGATTTTATCAAATTTCTGCTATTAAAAGTGCTACGCACTAAATACTAATTTAATAAAAAACTTCGAAAATATAAAGATACAATGAAATTTGCAGCCTACGGCATTAGTGATTATTGGATCTTTTTATATGAAACTCCTACTCATTTTTCGCAGGAGTGCTCACAGAGTAAGCGACCATATCAAAATCATAGATTTTCGATGTCTGCTTAACCGATTCGCACCAAATTAAAAATTTCGGCTCTCTGCTTATGTGAACTTTAACTGTATGGAAGCTGAGATATATTGTGAAGAAACATTTGAGCAA
>CAZKOJ010000240.1:0-433 GCA_964554365.1 uncultured Clostridium sp.
TGAAGAAGTTCTGCAAAGTTTAACTCCAGCACAGCAGGTTGTTAAGATAGTTAATGAAGAACTTACAAGTTTAATGGGAAATACCGAAAGTGGTATTCAATATTCTTCTAGCGGTATAACTGTTATAATGCTAGTGGGACTGCAAGGTGCAGGAAAAACAACTATGGCTGGTAAGCTTGCTCTTCAACTTAGAAAGAAAAATAAAAAGCCTCTTCTTGTGGCTTGTGATATATATAGACCTGCAGCTATAAAACAGCTTCAGGTAGTTGGAAAACAGATAGATGTACCTGTATTTACAATGGGAGATAAAGTAACTCCAGTAGATATATCAAAAGGTGCAATAGAATATGCTAAAAATAACAATTCAAATGTAGTTATAATAGATACTGCAGGTAGACTTCATATTGATGAAGAATTAATGCAGGAATTAAAA
>CAZKOJ010000240.1:443-4075 GCA_964554365.1 uncultured Clostridium sp.
ATTTAAAACCTGATGAAATATTATTAGTTGTAGATTCTATGAAAGGTCAGGATGCAGTTAATGTAGCTAATAGTTTTAACGATCAATTGGATGTTAGTGGAGTAATACTTACGAAACTTGATGGAGATACAAGAGGTGGGGCAGCTTTATCAATAAAAGCTATGACAGATAAACCTATAAAATTTATAGGTTTAGGAGAAAAAATGAGCGACTTTGAAGTATTCCATCCTGATAGAATGGCTTCAAGAATACTAGGTATGGGAGATGTATTGTCCCTTATAGAAAAAGCTAAACAGTCCATAGATGAAGAGGAAGCTAAAAAAATAGGGGATCGTATGATGAGTCAGGAGTTTAATTTAGAAGATTTCTTGGCATCTATGCAGCAAATGAAAAAGCTAGGACCAATAAATAAATTAGTAGAAATGATTCCTGGTATGAATAGTAAAGAACTTCAAGGTGTAGACTTAAGTAGTAGTGAAAAAGAAATGGTGAAAATAGAGGCTGTTATAAGTTCTATGACTATAAAAGAAAGAAGAAATGCCTCATTAATAACTGGATCGCCTTCAAGAAAGAAGAGAATTGCACAGGGTTCAGGTACTACAGTACAGCAGGTTAATAAACTTCTTAAAGATTTTGAAAATATGAAAAAAATGATGAAGCAAATGAAGGGAATGCAAAAATCCTTCAGCAAAAACAATAAAAAAGGACTATTTGGTAAGTTACCTTTTTAAAGGTTTCAATAAATTAAAAAATAATTAAATTAATGTATATAATTTTTAGAAGGAGGTGATACTAATGGCAGTAAAAGTGAGACTAAGAAGAATGGGTGCTAAAAAAGCTCCGTTTTATAGAATAGTTGTAGCAGATTCAAGATCTCCAAGAGATGGTAGATTTATAGAAGAATTAGGTTATTATAACCCATTAACTGAACCAGCTACTATAAAATTTAACGAAGAAAAAACTGCTCAGTGGCTAAAAAATGGTGCTCAGCCAACAGATGTTGTTAAAAGACTTTTTGCAAAAGCGGGATTAAATGAAAAGCTTGCAAAATAGTTACTGGGGGTGTAATAAATGAAAGAATTAGTTGAAATCATAGCTAAATCATTAGTTGATAACCCAGATATGGTTCAAGTCAATGAAATTGCAGGTGAGCAATCTATCATTCTTGAATTAAAAGTTGCACCAGATGACATGGGAAAAGTAATTGGAAAACAGGGAAGAATAGCTAAGGCTATAAGAACTGTTGTAAAGGCAGCAGCTATCAAAGAAAATAAAAGAGTTGTTGTTGAAATAATATAAGAGTTAGGTGCACCTAACTCTTTTATTTATATATAAATTTTTAAAATTAGGAGGATATACTTTATGAAACAGTTTATGACTGTTGGACAAATAATAAATACTCATGGTATTAAAGGAGAATTAAAAATATATCCTTTAACAGATGATTTGAGAAGATTTAGAAAGCTTAAGGTAGTTTATATAGATAGTATAGAAAGAACTGTAGTTTGGTGCAAACTTCAATCAGATAAAGTTATATTAAAAATTGAAGGCATTGATTCTATAGAAGAAGCTGTTAAATATAAAGATAAGTATTTAGATGTATCTAGAGAAGATGCTGTAAAGCTTGAAAAAGATAGTTATTTTATTGCAGATATAATTGGATGTAATGTAGTGGATGAAAATGGAGTAGAGTATGGTAAAATTGCCGATGTAATTAAAACAGGTAGTAATGATGTATATTGGATAAAAGATGGGAAAGAACTGTTAATCCCAGCATTAAAAGATATTGTAACTAATATGGATGTGGAAAATAAAAAGATAATAATAAAGCCGGTGGAAATATGGCAATAAAAATAGATATTTTAACACTTTTTCCTGAAATGTTTAATATATTTAGTCACAGTATAATAGGAAGAGCCAAAGAGAAGGGCTTATTAGATATAAATACATTTAATATAAGAGATTATACATTAGATAAACATAAGAAAGTTGATGATTATCCTTATGGTGGCGGTGCAGGTATGGTTATGAGTGCACAACCTATAGTAGACTGCATCAAAGCCGTTAAAGATAACAATAAGGGTAAAGTTATATTTTTAGGACCTAGGGGGAACACCTTTAATCAAGCAATGGCAAAGGAACTATCAGAAGAGCAGGAACTAATTTTTATTTGTGGACATTATGAAGGAATAGATGAAAGAGCATATGCATATATAGATATGGAAATATCTCTTGGAGACTTTGTATTAACAGGAGGCGAAATGGCTTGCATACCTGTAATAGATAGCATATGTAGAATGATTCCAGGAGTTCTTTCTACCAGTGAAAGTTATACTGATGAATCATTCTATGATGGAGTTCTAGAATATCCTCAATACACCAGGCCAGAATGTTTTGAGCGGGAAAATGTACCCAAGGTTTTAACTTCTGGACATCATGAAAACGTAAGAAAATGGAGAAGATTTCAATCCTTAAATATAACTAGACTTAAAAGGCCAGATTTATTTGAAAAACTCAATTTAACAGAGGAAGATAAAAAGCTCTTAGCTAGGGGAGTTGAATAAAAATTTTCATAAAAATCAAATTGTGTATTGAAAAACATATATACATATGATAAAATGAATTTTGTGCTACACAGGCGCTCCGCTGTCTGCTAAATAGCTGGGCATGAACGTCGAATAAATTTTAGGAGGTAATGCACATGTTAGATATAATAAAACAAATCGAAGCAGAACAAATTAGAACTGATCTTCCAGCATTTAATGTAGGAGATACTGTAAAAGTTCACGTTAAAATTAAAGAAGGTAATAGAGAAAGAGTACAGGTTTTTGAAGGAACAGTTTTAAAAAGACAAAATGGTGGATTAAGAGAAACTTTCACTGTAAGAAGAGTTGCTTATAATATTGGAGTGGAAAGAACATTTCCAGTTAACGCTCCTATAATTGAAAAAATAGAAGTGGTAAGAAGAGGTAGAGTAAGAAGAGCTAAGCTATTCTACTTAAGAGATAGAGTTGGTAAAGCAGCAAAAGTAAAAGAATTATTATAGTAAAAACGGGGCTTAACAAAGTCCCTTTTTTGCATATTAAGGTGGTGTAAAGAATTTGGTAAAAGAATTGGTGGAGCTTGGTAAGTCAATATTGATAGCCATAATAGCAGCATTTTTAATTATAACTTTTGTATTTGAAACTGTAAGCGTTGATGGACATTCTATGGACCCTACTTTAAATCATAAGGATAGACTTATAGTTGAAAAGGTAAGCTATTACTTTAGAGCACCTAAACCAGGAGATATAGTTGTAATAAAATATCCAGCAAACCCAAAATAAAAATTTATAAAGAGAGTTATAGCAACCGGTGGCGATAAAGTAAAAATTGAAAATAGTAAAGTATATATAAATAATACACAAAAAGATGAACCATATATACTTGAGCAAAATATGCGAGATTTTAATGAAGTAACAGTACCAGAAAATACAGTATTTGTATTAGGCGATAATAGAAATAATAGTAGAGATAGTAGATATCCAGATGTAGGCTTCGTAAGTTATAAAATGGTAGTAGGAAGAGCTGCATTGAGAATTTATCCATTTAGCAGATTTGGAACATTGGATACAGCTAAAGCAAAATAGGTA
>CAZKOJ010000241.1:0-4066 GCA_964554365.1 uncultured Clostridium sp.
ACTATATATTATAAAGGATTAATCTTAGATAGAAAAAGTAGACATGTTAATCTAAATGACAAGGAGCTAAAACTAACACCTACAGAATTTAACCTTCTTGAAATATTACTATTAAACAAAGGACAAGTCTTAAGTGGAGAAAAGTTGTTTCATCTGCTTAGGGAGGATGAGTATTATTCAAAATCTACAAATACAGTAACAGTTCACATTCGAAATTTAAGAGAAAAAATGGAGGATTCTTTTGAACATCCTGAATATATTAAAACTGTTTGGGGGGTAGGTTATATCATTGAAGATTAAAAAATGGAAATGGAATTATTATATTTTAGCTTTCTTAATATTTATATTATTAATGTTATTTATTGATGATAAATTGGAAGGAACTGTAGCAGAATATTTTGTAAGAGAAATGTTATTTGATAGAGAAACGGTGTTGTTTTGTGAGATGGAGTGTATAAGGGGAACCTTTTATTGGACACGACTTAGATATATATTGACTGATATGGCTATTGGATGTTTTGTTCTTATAGAGATTGTTGTTTACTTTACATCAAGATACTCACAAAATAAGGAACGAAAAAGAATAATAAATCAGTTAGAGCAAAGAGTATCTTTATTAACCAAAGGAGATGTACCTGAAAAAGTTCAGGAACTAAAGATTATTGATTCTCAAGTAAATGGAATTATACATGAGAATGAACTTGTAAAGCAGGAGATTTCAATAGAGATGAGTAAGAAAAATGACCTTGTAACCTACTTAGCACACGACTTAAAGACTCCATTAACAAGCATTATTGGTTATCTTTCAATTTTAGATGAATCTGAGGTACCAGAGGATGTTCGTAAGGACTATATAAAAAAACTTTTGAAAAAGTCCTATCGACTGGAAGAGTTAACGAATCAGTTTTTTGATATTACTCGCTTTAGTCTTCAGGAAATCCCTTTGAATAAAAGTTTATTAGATGCAGATTTTTTCCTAGAACAGTTGACTGAAGAACTATATCCTTTACTTAGGGATAAAAACTTAAAATTTGATATAAATCTGCCTCCTAATATGAAGATTTACGCCGACGGATCACTATTTGCCAGGGTGTTAAACAATTTATTGAAAAATGCTATAGCATATAGCCACAAGGATTCTGTCATAAAAATAAAGGGAAAGGTGGGAAAATGCAGTATACAGTTATTTGTAGAAAATGATGGTGACGTAATAAGCCAGCAGGAATTAAAACTTATATTTGAAAAGTTTTATCGAAGAGATCAGTCAAGGAATCAATCAGCTGGCACAGGACTTGGCCTCGCTATTGCAAGAGAAATTGTGCAAAGGCATCAGGGTTCTTTAGAAGCGGAAAGTCAGGATGGACACACTATATTTAGTATTACTTTACCTAGTTCTTAATAAAATCTTTATAAACCCTAGATAATTTATGAATAAACCTTTCTTTTATCTTAGTTATACTGAAGATAAAAGAAAGGTTTTTTGTTTTAATAAGGAGGATAACATTTATGTTATTTTTAAAAAATTTGAAAATAAGTTCAAAATTACTTAAAAGACTGGACTTCAGTATTATATTATTAGTAGAAATTATTTCATTATTCGGAGCAGCTAATATTTATAGTGCTACCAGTCAAAAATATAATTATTATTTTTTAAATCGTCAGATAATGTGGATTCTAATTAGTAGCTGTGTTGTATATATAATTTTAACTATTGATTATCAAAGTATTCTTCGTTATGTTCCGTATTTATATTTGTTTAATGTAGCCTTATTAATATATACATACTTATTTACTTCACCAATTAATGGAGCTAGAGTATGGATAAAATTTGGTAGTATAGCAATTGAACCTGGTGAATTTGCTAAACTTACAATAACATTAATTCTTGCAAAGGAAATACAGGAGATGCATGGTGAAATAAATAACTTTCGAAATCTATGTATATTATTTTTCTATACTATTATACCAGTCATATTAATTGCTATTGCACCAGATATGGGTTTAGTATTATTGATTTTTTTTGCAGTAGTAGCGATCTTATTTATTTTAAAATTAAATTTAAAAATAATGCTTTCAGGATTATTAGTGTTAATTATCAGTATAGCACTAGCATGGAATTTCAATATAATTAAAGAATATCAAAAACAAAGAATAACTTGTTTTTCTAGTCAAGATTCTGGTTTAGATGGTTCAAATTTTCAATTACGACAATCCAAAATTGCTATAGGTGATGGTGGTATAGTAGGTAGTGGTTTTAAAAAAGGTACTCTTATACAAGGTGATTTTATTCCTGAATCCCACACTGATTTCATATTTGCTGTTATTGCAAATGAATGGGGGTTTTTAGCTTGTGTAGTTTTATTAATTGCATATGGTATAGTTGAATTTAGAATTATTAAAATATCAAAAAGTTCTAAAGATATTTCAGGTATAGTAATTTGTATTGGTATGAGTGCTACTTTAATGTTTTCCATATTTCAAAATATTGGTATGACTATAGGTATAGCACCAATATCAGGAATTACACTTCCGTTTATAAGTTATGGTGGAAGTTCTATACTTTCAAATTTTATATCTATAGCACTTATTTTAAATGTAGGAATGAGAAACCAAAAGATAAATTTCTAACCATTTAAATTTTGAAAACACTATAGTGTACTTGTTAAAATTTTTTATTAAACTTATGTTAACGTGAATTTGATAGTGGACTTATGTCAATATTTATTTAAAAAAACAAATATGTTGTTATATAAAAGAATTAGGCTCTTTAGAAGCGGAAAGTCAGGATGGACATACTGTATTTATTATTACTCTACTTAGACATATTCAAAAAAATAACTAATCGGTATGTTATTTTCTTTCATATGCCTTACTTCTTAATAAAATCTTTATAAACACTAAATAATTTATGAATAAACCTTTCTTTTATCTTAGTTATACTGAAGATGAAAGAAAGGTTTTTTATTGCTTTAATAAGGAGGAAAAGATATGAAATTACTTGTTTACAATCTTTCTAAGGAGTTTAAAGATTTAAAGGCTGCCTACAATATAAATCTTGAATTTACTCCAGGAATTTGGGGACTTTTAGGACCAAATGGTGCAGGAAAGACCACATTAATGAGAATGTTGGTTGGGAATATAAAGCCAAGTAAGGGGAAAATAATGCTTAACGATGTAAATATTGCTGAACTTAAGGGTGCATACTTGGATAAAATAGGGTACTTGCCCCAGCAATTTGGATATGATAAAAATCAATCAGTTGAAGGTTTTCTCCATTATATTGGATGTTTAAAAGGAATTAATAAAGAATTGAGAAATGAACGAATTAGTCAATTATTAAGTCAATTTAATTTATCAGAAGTTAGAAAGAAAAAGGTTGATAAGCTCTCGGGCGGCATGAAGCGTAGAGTTGGGATATGTCAAGCGATGTTAAATAATCCTGATATTTTGATTGTAGACGAGCCCACTGCTGGTTTAGATATTGAAGAGAGAAGAAAATTCCGCCAATATTTAACCACAATAAGCAAAGAAAAAATCATTATTTTGTCTACACATATTGTTTCAGATATTGAGTTTATTGCCAATTATCTTGTGCTTATGGAAAAAGGTAAAGTGATTGCAACAGGAGAAAGTCATTCTTTAATTGGAACGCTTGAGGGTAATGTATTTGAGACAGTTGCTCCTGAAAGTGAGATGGAAAAGTTGGAAAAGGAATATAGAATTATGAATTTTCGTAATGAAGATAGGGGAAAGGTTGCAATTCGTTATGTTGCAGATGTTCCATTACCAAATAGTAAATTAGTCTCACCTTCTCTTAATGATTTTTACCTTTCAAAAGTGAAGGAGGTATAAAAATGGATGTGTTTTTTCAAGAGTTAAAAAGACAGCTTAGCTTTAAAAGGCTGTTGACATATGTTTTAATTGCAATTGTGCTGGCAGTATTATGGGCATGGTTTATTGTAGGGGGAGCTACTGAAGATTTTATGCAGACAGGATGTTACAAAGGCTATAAAGGTAAAGCGGCAATAGAAGCGGCAGCTAAAGATAGAAACGTTACTGCAGGAGA
>CAZKOJ010000242.1:0-4041 GCA_964554365.1 uncultured Clostridium sp.
AAGATCAACTAATTTTTGAGCTACTGCTGCATTAGTTTCATATCTGTTAGCGCCGCCTAATTCTACTAAGCTGTAAGTTTTCTTTAATTCAGTTCTTACTGAAGCTGAAACTGAAGCATTTCCACCTACTACGTATATATTTTTAGCTTTTAATGTAGTTAATGCTTTTTGAGCATCACTGTTTAATGAGCCAGATGTTGTTAAAAGTATTGGAGCATTTAATTTTTTAGCTAATGCTGAAGCACTTACTGCATCTGCATAACCCTGGCTTCCCTCTCCTGATACTAAGACAACATCATCACTAGTTGTCCAATTTGATGTAGCAACTGAAGCTGCTGTTGAATATCTATCAACACCGCTTGTTCTTGTTACTGATTCTTCTGCTGCTTTAACTGGGCCAGCTGATAAAGCTGTAGTTAAAACTAATGACATAAGTGTAGCACTTGCAAGTGCTCTTGTACTTTTTTTACTCATATTGTAATACCCTCCTCGATTTTTAAGTGAATTTTAATTAAAATTCTTTATTATATATATATATATATTAAAATATATACTTAATTAAATTACCAAGTTTTTGTTAACATAAAATCACTTTTATTAATTTTATGTATTTACATTAATTGAAAATAATCCACTAATGTAAAACTTAGTAAAATTTTAAAACAAAAATTATTATAACATATTTTTACCACATGTTCTAGTATTTTTAATTAATTTAATCATTTATTGGTTTTGTATCATGAATTTTATAGTGTTACCAAAATTCACTCCTTATTATAACATACATATCCCTATATTTCTATAGTATATATTTTTTTTAATTTTTATGTCAAATAAGAAATTTGTTTATTTTTTAGTAAATTTAACTATGGTATCATTATACAACAGTTTTATTCGTTTTTCTATAGTTTTAACCTTGGCAATTGAAGGAATATAAGTTTCTTATTTCTATAATAATTAGGAATACATTCCAATATATTGTTATTACTACTCAATTCCTATTATTTGGAGTGTATCTCCGTTTTGTAAGTTTGTTTTTATCGCATCTGAAACTGAAGCCGTTCCACCTACTACTATAATTTTAGAGCTTTCATTTGCATTTAAATTTATGTAGTCTTGTGCTGCTGCTATTTGATTAGCATTCGCACCCACTCCAGTAAGTACTAATGGTGATCCAGTTTTCGCTGCTGCTGCTGAAGCTACTAGTGCATCTGCAAATTGCTCATTAGTTGCTCCACCTGCTGCTGCATAAACTGTGTTGAAATCTACTCCACCATTATTCTTAAAGTAATTTAATACTGATAAATTTGTAGCAAATCTGTCTGGTGCATTCTCAGTTATTTTTTTTCCTGATACAGTATTAACTATTGCTTGTGGTAATACTGCTTCTCCACCTACAGCAAGAATACTTAATCCATTAGAGCTTACTACAGTTTTAATTATAGGTGCTACTCCTGTAGATGTTCCAAATAATACTGGATATCCTTTTTGTGCTGCTATGGAAGCTACTGATAAAGCATCAGCATATCCATCTTGTCCATTAACGAGTACTGCTGTTTTTTGTCCACTTAAGGATAAAACTTTTTTTGCTACTTCTGCATTAGTTCCCATTCTTGTAGTATCAGTAACTCCAGCTATACGTTCTACTGAGTATTTACTTTTCAATGTGCTTTCTATAGTTTGAGATACAACGCCTTTGCCTCCTACTATATATACATTAGACGCACCCAAGTTCTGAATCGTTGCATTTACTTCTGACTCTAAAGCTTTTCCTTCTGTTAAAAGTATTGGTGCATTAAGTAATTTTGCTAGCGGTGTTGCACTTACTGCATCAGCATAGCCATATCCATTTACTAATATTACGTTTTTAGATTTTCCAAATAAATCTGAAGCAACTTTGTTAGCTGTGCCTATTCTTCCACCTGCACCACCATCAATTCTACTTACTGTAGCAGCTTGTACATTTACTGAGCTTAAAGTTATTGATAAAACCAGCCCTGTAAGTACAGAACTTAAAAATTTCTTTCTCCCAATCATTAGACAAAACCCTCCTATTTATTATAATATCCTAGTTGAATTTTTCCTGAAACTTAGCCCCATTTATGTCCCTATTCACAAAATTGCTGGCATTAATGCGGGTTAGTTTTAGGACAAAATTTATACTTTATCTTATTATATAACATCACAGGTAATTTTTACAGCAATATTTCCAATAATTGCGCGTTTATTGTTGGAAATTAATCCTTTATTGACTTCAAATTGCCATATATATTTTTAGTGCATCATGCTAATAATATATTTTGTACGATTAAAAAATTATAAATATCAGGAGGAAAATTTTATGAACACTACTGGAAACAAGCAAATTGAAGTTAATAACTTGAAGGTTATCAAGGATCAACTTGAACATGAAGCTTTAATGAATAAGAAATTTAATGAGTGTTCTGGTCAATGCACTGATCCTCAGTTAAAAAATTTATGTAATGAATCAAGTCAAGTGCATAAACAAAACTTTGAAGGTCTTAAATCATATTTAGACTCTCATCAATAATAAAAATTAATAAAAATTTAAAAAATCAGGAGGAATTTATTTTATGAACGATAAAGAATTAGCTCAAGATCTTCTTACTAGTGAAAAGCAAGTTATATCCGCTTATAGTACAGGGATCACTGAAAGTTCATGTATGAATCTTAGAAATACTTTAGTTAACAATTTTAAAAATGCTGAAGAAGTTCAGTATAAAGTTTTTGATGTGATGAAACAAAAGGGTTGGTATGCTACAAAAGATGCTCCCGAGACTGACGTTCAGCAGCTTAAAACTGAATCTGCTCAGATGCTAACTGAATTAAGATAGAGTAAAAAATAAGAGATTGCTTTTGCAATCCCTTATTTTCTGTATTCTATTCTCTATTCTTCCTCTTCGTCGTAAATGTCTAAGAAAGAATATTCTTTTCCATCTTTTTCCCATCCCAAAATGGCATTCATATTTACTTTTTGAGCTGCACTAAAAATAGATTTATCAGCTTGACTAAAGTTTTTCTTTAATTCTTTAATTAAGTCCTTGATTTCATAACGTTTATTTCCTATTTTCCCAGCCGAAACCATACAAGCACAATTAAGAGGCATAATACCACTTCTTTGTATAAAACGTTGAATATTATCTTCTTCAATATAATAAAGGGGTCTAATTAATTCCATTCCCTCAAAGTTTTTTGCCTTTAACTTTGGCAACATAGTCTTAAAATTTCCTGAATACAATATATTTAATAATGTAGTTTCAATAACATCATTGAAATGATGTCCAAGAGCAAGCTTGTTACAACCTAATTCTTTTGCTTTTGAATACAATGATCCACGTCTCATTCTTGCACACATATAACAAGGATATTTTTGTGCTATCTTATCTGCCACTTCAAAAATATCTGCTTCATAAATATTAACTGGAATATTTAGATACTTACAGTTATCCTCTAGAAGTTTTCTTATATCTTTGTGATACCCTGGGTCCATAGCAATAAATTCCACTTCAAAATTCATTACTCTATGATGCTTTAATTCTTGAAATAATTTAGCCATTAGTAAGCTATCCTTACCACCAGAGATAGCTACTGCTATTTTATCCCCTTCTTCTACCAATTTATAATCTTTTATTGCCTTAATAAATTTTGACCATATCTTTTTTTTATATGTTTTAGTAATACTTCGTTCTATTTCCTCAATGGGTTTTCTATCATTAAAAGGAATAAGTATCTCACAACCGCTTCCTGCAATATCACTCATATTAACACCTCTCTTTTTTACCCAAACATTATAACATTTTTAACAGTTTTTGTCCCTGGAAATATTACTCCGCAAATAGTACAGTGACTTTTAACTGTATTGCAGCTGAGATATATTGTTCAGAAACTAGTCGCTTCATTTAGAAGTTCTAATGCTTGACTTATTCAAAAATACCTACCTCCTCAAATGCGCCTTCCTTGGCGCTTTCGGAGCTTGTGCCTTCCATGGCACAAATTACGGTATTTTTGAAACGTAAAGCA
>CAZKOJ010000243.1:0-4009 GCA_964554365.1 uncultured Clostridium sp.
AAAGTATTTTACAGTGTATTGATTATACCATAGGAATTTATTTAAAAACCTTTGACAATATAGAACTTGTAATAGAGGAACTAAAGCATACTAGCTTATTTGACATGCTAAAAATGGGGCAGGATTTAATTAACAAAAAAACATTAGCCAGTAAGAAGCTGTTACATGAAATTAATGAAAGTAAGCTTAAAGTTGATAATTACTCATATAATGATACTATAGATTGTGGCATTTTGTTATTTTTTAAAGAATATGATGATTTTTTTGCAGCTCATGAAACTCCAGGGGCAATAGATTATCAGCTTTACATTGATAATATGGAATATATAGGTATTGAGTATATATATAATTATTTAGAGACCTTAAGCTTAGAAAATGAGTTTTGTAATAACTTTGATATTAGTGAGATTAATGAGTTATTAAAAGGCTATGATAAAAACTGTGAATTGTTACTAATAAATATATTTGAGTTAGTATTGATTAACTCACTAGGGGTAATCATTTGCGGCAAAGATTTAAATAGCCTTAATATTAATAGTCTAGATAGGGAGTATATAAAAAATAAGTTAGGAAAATTATCTTTAGAAGAATTACAAGAAGAGTTATTAAAATATGCAAAAATATGCTGCGAAATTTTAGATATTAAAAATGAAGTATTGGTAAGTTATATTAAAAAGTCTACATTAAAAGTAACTTCATTGATAAATCAAAGCATAAAACTAAATAGATTAGAAACAATATTCGTATCCTTTAATGAGGATAATGGATATGAAACAATTGAATATACTGATGGTGAAAAAATGGTAAACTCTGAATTTAAAAAATTAAGTGAAGAAATTCGAGAGTGTTCTTTAGTGGAAGACAAAATTGCATTAATTAAAAACAACATTAAAAGCCTAGAAGATTTAGTTGATATGTTAAATGCCGATTGTTTATTTGAAGATGAATATATTATGTACTTCGAAAGCTTATCACAAATGGAAATTATTCTTTTGTCAAAATATATATCTGAGCTAAGTTTTGAAAATGAATGGTATTATGAATTTAATAAGTACATCTTGAGTTTAAGTGAAGAAGAGCAGATAGCAATAAGAGACTTTAAAGAAAGAATACAGTTGTAGCAGAGCATTCATTTAAAGATATGATAGCCAATAGGTGTAAGTGAATATAAGTTATTAGAGAAGATTCCAGAGGAGTTAAAAGGAACATTACCAACAATAGAAGAAAAGGAAGAAAGAAAAATACTGTTAAATACGAAAGGACAGTTATATAATGTGATCAATCCACCTAGTCTAAAACATCCTGATACTTTAATCTAAAAAACTTGTATAGATTAAAATATTGAAATATATTCCTTATGAGCCTTCTATATTCTATATATAATTTTCAGCGTATAAATTATAATTAATATAATAACGTTTTCGGAGGTGATTTTCATATGAGTATTAAACAAGAAGAAATATTAGAGAAGATTTTAAGAGAGCTTCAAGATGTTAAGGTTATAGTTCAAGAAAATTCTAATGCTATTGATTACTTACTAGAAAAAGAGGACAAGAAGGACTAAGATTACAGGGTAAAGGTTAAAAAAATTTATTATATTAATTATTGTAGGCGGGTTACTTACTTTAAGGGGTATATTAATAAAAATATTTTTAAAATAACACTATTCTTTATTACATATTTTTTATTATATGACTAAAGCCCATATCTAACGGTATAGGCTTTTTTCTGTTAAATAATTATAAAACAAGACTTTTAAATATATATATAATGAGGTAATGAAATTATTAATACTTTACATTAAAACTATCTTGCAGTACAATATAGCTAAAGTAACTTGTACCGCAAGATAGTTAAGTGAGGTGTTAAACTTTGGGGGATAAATCACAGTTTTTTAGAGGAACTTTAGAAGGATGTATTCTTAAAATTATCAATGATGAGGAGGTCTATGGTTACGAAATAGCAGAAAGGTTAAAAAAATATGGTCTTTATGAGGTTAGTGAAGGTACTATATATCCGTTACTTCTGAGGCTAGAGAAGAATGGTTTTGTGGATTCTGTGAAAAAGGAATCAGCTTTTGGACCTAAAAGAAAATATTATAGTTTATCTAGTTTAGGTAAAAATGAACTAAAGAATTTTTATGATAACTGGGAAGAACTTAGGGATAGCATAGATAGAATGTTTGAAGATTATGGGGGAAAGAAATATGAGTAGTGTAGAGATGGATAGAAAAGAAAATAATAAATTAAGCGAG
This sequence comes from uncultured Clostridium sp., assembly GCA_964554365.1. GTDB lineage: Bacteria > Bacillota > Clostridia > Clostridiales > Clostridiaceae > Clostridium_AM. The sequence continues at coordinate 2,255 of CAZKOJ010000243.1, forward strand.
AATCTAACAAAAAAAAATGATAAGATATTTACGGATATAGTTTGTTATTTGAGGGTAAGCGATATAAGTGAAAAAGAGCAAGAAGAAATTATTAGCGACATATTAAGGATGTTTTTAGATTGGCAAGAAGAGGGTAAGTCAGTAGAAAGTATGGTGGGTGAGGATTATAAAAAATTCACAAAGAACATCATATCAGCTGTGAATCCTAAAAAATCTGTTTTTAAAAAAATTAAAGAGTATTTAGGTATTGCAGTAGAAGGCTTTTGCATATTGCTCACTATAGATTTAATTTTTATATATTTGCCTAAGATACTAGCAAAAGGAAATTTTAATCTTAATTTTACTTATGATTATGAATTGCCTATGTTAATACGATTTTTAATTATTCTTATTATGGCTTGTGCAGTAGTAAATTATATATGTAAAAATAGTTTTGAACTTTCAGAAAAACGTTTTTCTAAGCTTGCTAACTTTATATTTGGAGGAAGCGTAGTTGGAATTATTATATTTTTGGCATTGTTATCCAAGTTAGTAAAACCTGTAGTTATTATATCTATAAATATTCGCTATGTCCTAGGTATAATAGCAATATACTGGGCTTGTAAAGGAATGAAAAAAGTAAAAAACAAATTTGTTTTTAAGCAATACTACTAGAAAGTCAATAGGAATAGAAGTAACAAATATAAATTATAATATTAAAATCAAGAAATATGTCATGAATAAAAATATCAGTAGAAGGTGTAAATATGAAAACTATAGGAGTTGTAACTAATACTAAATCTAAATTAGCTAATTTTTTAAAGGTTAACTTAGAAAGTGTATTCAAAGATTTCGCTAATATAAACAATCATTATATAGAAGATATGGATGACCAGTATATTATAAAAGATGATGTTGTGCTTTTTATGATAAAGGAGAAGGCTCTAGAATGTGAAAAACATGTATTGAATAGGGAAAATATAATTATAATAGAAAGAACTTTAAGCAGTAGTGAAATTTACAAAATATTTGCTCTTCCTGAAAATACTAAGGCTTTAGTTGTAAATGATACAAAGGAAACCACAGTAGAAACTGTATCGCTTTTGTACTATATAGGAGTAAATCATCTAGAGCTTATACCTTATGAAAATGGACAGTACTATGAAGATATAAAAATAGCAATTACACCAGATGAAGGGGAACATGTACCAAATTATATAGAAACAGTGATAAATGTGGATAATAGGTATATAGATACTTCAAGCTGCATAAAAATAATAAATAAGCTAAACATAGAAAATAAGAATTTAAGTGAGAGGCTTATTGAATACTCTGAAAGTATAATAAGTTTAAACAAAGGTATAAAAGAAAACTACAAGGAACTTTTTGTAAAGAAAGAAGAATTAAATATTGTAATGAATCTTTCAAAGGAAGGAGTTCTATTTATAGATAACAATGAAAAGATAGTGTTTTATAATAAAGCTTTTACAAATATATTTGATATTTATGAAGAAATAAAAAATAAAAAAATAGAAGATGTTTTATATGAAACTGTAACAACTCTTTTTAGAAAAGGTAATATAAAGGATGATATATTAGAACTAAAAGGAAAGTATATAAATGTAAATAAGCAAATAGTAAAATACTTAGGGCAAAATATAGGTTTTTGCTTTAACATACAGGAAATTACGTACATAAAACAACTAGAGCAGAATTTAAGCAAAAAGCTTAGAGATAAAGGACTTATTGCTAGATATAATTTTAGTGATATAAAAA
>CAZKOJ010000244.1:0-3806 GCA_964554365.1 uncultured Clostridium sp.
TTCAGCTGCATCTTTTGGAGTATATTTTAATATAGCAAAAGCCTCATTTACATTTTTATCTCTTATTAAATCAAGAACAACTCCTATTTTCATTGAAGACATTCTTACATATTTAGCTATAGCCTTAGCTTCCATCGATGTTACCTCCCTTCTGGACTATCTTAACTTACTTGACTTTTCAGTCCTGTCTATGTGTCCTCTAAATGTTCTAGTTAATGCGAATTCTCCTAGTTTGTGTCCTACCATATCTTCTGATATGTATACAGGCACATGCTTTCTTCCATCATGTACTGCTATTGTATGACCTATCATTTGTGGGAATATAGTTGAACTTCTTGACCAAGTTTTTACAACTTTTTTGTCACCTTTTTTATTCATTTCGTTTATTCTATTTAAAAGTCTTTCTTGAACATAAGGTCCTTTTTTAACTGATCTACTCACGATTTGGCCTCCCTTCATACAATCTGATAAATAATTAGCGAAGAGAATATAATATTCTCTTCTTACTATTTAGAATTTCTTCTCTTAATAATAAATCTATCTGAATATTTCTTATTTTTTCTAGTCTTGTATCCAAGTGCTGGTTTACCCCATGGTGTCATTGGACTTGCGTGTCCTATTGGTGATTTACCTTCACCACCACCATGTGGATGATCACAAGGATTCATTACAGAACCTCTAACTGTAGGTCTAACACCCATGTGCCTTTTTCTTCCTGCTTTACCTATATTAGTGATTTCATGAGTTAAGTTTGAAACTGTTCCTATAGTTGCTCTACATTCTATTCTTACATATCTCATTTCACCACTTGGAAGTCTCAACGTAGCATATCCGCCTTCTTTAGCCATAAGCTGAGCTGAACTTCCAGCCGCTCTAACAAGTTGAGCGCCTTTTCCTGCAGATAACTCTATGTTATGAACAGTTGTACCAATAGGTATATTTTTCATTGGAAGACAGTTACCAGTTTTTATATCAGAATCTACTCCTGATACTACAACATCTCCAACCTTTAATCCAACTGGAGCTATTATGTATCTCTTTTCACCATCTGCATAAACTACAAGTGCTATATATGCTGATCTGTTTGGATCATACTCTATTGTAGCTACCTTTGCTGGAATTCCATCCTTATTTCTCTTGAAATCTATTATTCTATATTTTTGTTTAGCACCGCCACCGATATGACGAACTGTTATTTTACCATGTGCATTTCTACCACCTGTTCTTTTTAACGCAACAAGAAGTGATTTTTCAGGTACATTTGTAGTTATTTCTTCAAATGTACTAACTGTCATATGTCTTCTTGAAGGTGTGGTAGGTCTAAATCCTTTAACTGCCATCGGTATTCCCTCCTTCTTTCAGCTTATCTGGTATCTAACCACTAACTGCTCTATTATAAATTACATTCCATCAAAAAATTCTATTGATTTGCTGTCTGTTGCTAGCTTAACAATAGCTTTTTTGTAGTCCGCTCTTTTTCCTATGTGTACACCCACTCTTTTAGTCTTTCCTATATATCTTGCTGTCTTAACGTCTTCTACTTTTACTCCAAATACATCTTCTACTGCTCTTTTTATCATTGACTTATTAGCGTGTATGTCAACTATAAAGGTGTATTTTTTATCACTCATTGAAGACATGCTTTTTTCAGTTACAACAGGCCTTCTTATGATATCATAATTAGTTAACTTCATTATGCATACACCTCCTCAATTTTTGATACAGCATCCTTAGTTATTATGAGTTTTTCATATTTCAACAAGTCATATACATTTACGTTATTTGCTGGAATTATTTGTATTCCATTTATGTTTCTTGCTGATTTATATACATTCTCATTTGATTCAGCTGTAACTATTAATGTTTTTTTTGCATTAAATGCATTTAACATTTTAACTATTTCCTTTGTTTTTGGAGCTTCTAATTCTAAGCCCTCTAAAATTATCATTTCGCCATCATTAACCTTGCTTGTAAGCGCTGATTTCATAGCTACTCTTCTCATTGACTTTGGAACAGAAGTTCTATGGTCTCTTGGTTTTACCGCAAAAACCATACCACCGCCAATCCATTGTGGCGCTCTTATTGAACCCTGTCTTGCTCTACCAGTTCCTTTTTGTCTCCAAGGTTTTATTCCGCCCCCAGAAACCTGAGCTCTAGTCTTAGCTGACTGTGTTCCTTGTCTTTTATTTGCAAGTAATGCAACCACTACTTGATGTAAAGCATATTGATTTACTTCAACTCCAAATACGTTATCTGAAAGCTGAAAGTCTCCAACTTTTTGACCTTCTTTATTAAATAATCCTACTGTAGGCATTCTGCATCCTCCTTTCTACCAAAGCTTAAGCTTTAACTGAATTTCTTATTACTACAAAGCCTTTGTTAGGTCCTGGTACTCCACCTTTTATTAAAATAATGTTTTTCTCAGGCATAACCTTTGCAACTGTTAGGTTTAATATTGTTGTATTTACATGCCCCATATGTCCAGGCATTCTTTTGTTTTTGAAAGTTCTTGATGGATCAGATGAAGCTCCCATTGAACCAACCGCTCTATGGAATTTTGATCCGTGAGACATAGGTCCTCTATGAGCATTCCATCTCTTAATTGTTCCTTGGAAACCCTTACCCTTTGAAACTCCTGATACATCGATGATATCTCCTGCTGTAAATAGGTCAGCTTTTATTTCCTGTCCTATTTCATATGCACTTGTATCTTCAAGTTTTAATTCCTTTACAAACCTTCTTAAACTAGCACCTGCTTTTGCAAATTGTCCTTTTAAAGGCTTGTTAACAAGTTTTTCTCTTATTTCAGAAAATCCTACCTTTATAGCATTGTAGCCATCTTTTTCTGTAGTTTTCTTCTGAATAACTACACATGGGCCTGCTTCAATTACTGTAACAGGAATTATTTTCCCATCTTCGTTAAATATCTGAGTCATACCAAGTTTTCTACCTAGTATAGCTTTTTTCATACTCTGCACCTCCTCAACGTATTAGCGGATCGCTTACGCGATCATAACCGTTAGTAATAGTTATATCTATTACAATTATAATTTTATTTCAATGTCAACACCTGCTGGTAAATCAAGTCTCATTAAAGCATCAACAGTTTTTGGTGATGGACTTATTATATCTATAAGTCTTTTATGAGTTCTTATTTCAAACTGCTCTCTAGCATCTTTATATTTGTGTACAGCTCTTAATACTGTTATAATATTTTTTTCTGTTGGTAGTGGAACTGGCCCTACTACTTTTGCACCTGTTGTTTTTGCTGTTTCTACAATTTTTTCAGCTGATTGATCTAGTATATTGTGATCAAAAGCTTTTAATCTAATTCTTATTTTTTGTTTTGCCATTTCTATTTCCCTCCTTTTCATGCACGCTTACTTCTTACGCACAACAGCGGATTGGTTATGTAAACTGTTCCGGGTGTTTCCTAGTTTTCTGCAAAGCAACACCACATACAAAACCACCGTCGCCTGGTTCAAGACCTCGGCATACTCAGTCAAGAATTACCCGGAAGCCCGGCAACCTCTTGCCTCATCGCTGTTATCACATTACAACTTCTTAATTATACAATATATTTTTATATTTGACAAGTATTTTTGTTCATATATTAATTTTAAGTTTTAATGATATATAGATCATAATATTTTAATTATTGTGTATTTTTAATTATTATTAAAAATATTTGATAAAAAAGGAAAGAGCGTCCTCTTTCCTTTTTTTATTAAAGGCCTTTAATTTATATAAATTAACTACTTAACTATTGTAGTAACAACTCCTGATCCAACTGTTCTTCCGCCTTC
>CAZKOJ010000245.1:0-3803 GCA_964554365.1 uncultured Clostridium sp.
TTATTAGAAAGGATAGGATAATATGGCTATAAATTGGTTCCCGGGGCATATGGCGAAAACTAGAAGAGAGATAAAAGAAAATTTAAAATTAGTAGATGCTATAATAGAAATTAGAGATGCAAGGATAGTAAAATCTAGTAAAAACCCAGATGTTGATGATATATGTGGTGATAAACCTAGAATAATATTGCTAAACAAAAGTGATTTAAGTGAAGAAAGAATTACTAAACAGTGGATTAAAAGTCTTTCTAAGGATAATATAAGAGTAGTAACTGTAAATTGTATTACAGGTGAAGGGTTAAAAGGAATTAAAGGTGTTTTAAATGAACTTTTAAAAGAAAAACACCAAAGAATGACAGCTAAAGGTATTGTTAATATAACAGATAGAGTTATGGTGGTAGGGATACCTAATGTAGGAAAATCATCCTTTATAAATAAAGTCGCTAAAAGTAGTATAGCTAAAACAGGTGATAAACCAGGCGTTACTAGAAGCAGACAATGGATAAAAACCAAAATAGGCATTGAACTTATGGATACACCAGGAATTCTATGGCCAAAACTGGAAGGTGAAGAAACTCAATTAAATCTTGCATTTACAGGTGCTATAAAAGATGAAATAATGGATATTGAAGAACTAGCATTGAAACTTATAGAAAGGTTACAAAATGAGTATCCTGAAAGATTAATGGAAAGATATAAGCTTAAAGAATTAAGTGAACAACCATTGGAAAATATGGATAACATAGGTAAAAAAAGGGGAGCTGTTATATCTGGTGGAAATATAGATTATAACAGAGTAGCGGTACTACTTCTAGATGAGTTTAGAGGTGGGAAATTAGGAAATATATCTTTAGAAAAACCTTTGATTTAGATGATTAAAATAAAAAACTGTGTTGCAGTTTTTTTATTTTATTCATTTATTTAGAAATGGGGGTAGCAGCTTGGATTTTAATGATTTAGAAACTGAATTATTTCAAGGTATTGTTAAGTTGAATTTCAATAACATTAAAGAATATGTAAGTTCTTTAAAAGAAAATTATTTCAATTTAGACAAAGAAAAATTAAATAAGGTATTACAATGTTTAAGTGTAGATGAAAGAAAAAATGTTAAGTCTTTAGGCGAAGGTCTAAAAAAATTTATCATAAGAGAAGAAATAGAACTATCTAGAGTTAAATCAATGTATGATTTTGACAAAAGCTTTGGAAATTACATATATGTATCAGGAGTGGATGAGGTAGGACGAGGACCTTTAGCAGGACCAATAGCAGCAGCTTCAGTAGTTCTAAACTTAAGATATAAAGATTATAAAGATTTACTATTTGGTATTAAAGATTCAAAAAAACTTTCATCAAAACGTAGAGAAGAGCTAGCAGAGATTATAAAATCTAAGGCGGTAAGCTATAATATAGCCATTATAAACAACACTGAAATAGATGAAAGGGGCATAGCGTGGTGCAATAATGAAGTGCTCAGAAGAGCAGTTATGGGGCTTAAAGTGCCTCCTGATATAGTGTTATCCGATGGGTATGCTGTAAAAAACTTAAATATAGATAATGAATTCATAATAAAAGGTGATGCTAAAAGTGCAAGCATAGCATGTGCATCTATAATTGCAAAAGTTTATAGGGACAGTTTAATGACTGAATATGGGAAAATGTATCCTGAATATGGTTTTATCAATAATTCTGGATATGGGACAGAGGAACATATTCAAGCTATAAAAAAATATGGAATTTGTAAGATACATAGAAAAAGCTTCTTAAGAAATATTTTACCTAATGGCTACCGACTCTAAATAACGATTTCTAAGCTTCAGATGGTGGTTAAAGACAAACCACACCTTAAACCAAGAATTCTGTCTATAAGTAATTCAAGTATAAAGCGTCGGCTTTATACTTGAAATGCATCTTTAATAAGTCTTATAGACGGAATGTTATTACAACTATTCAAAATAATTTCCATAACATCAAATCTAAAATTAAATTTTGCTAGTCTTTTTTTCATTATATACATTTCTGCGGTTTTGTATATTTTTTGTCGTTTTGAATAGGTTACGGATTCACAAGGATTACCATATAAAGAACCATATCTAGTCTTTACTTCTATAAAACAAATATAATCACCGTCGCGACCTATTATATCTATTTCGCCAATTTTACATCTGAAATTTCTTTGAAGTATTGTATATCCAATTTGCCTTAAATAAGTTTCAGCAATATCTTCGCCCAGGGAACCTATATCCTTGTTAAAAGAATGCATAAATTCGCTCCTTTCAAAAAAATACATCATATATTGTTTATTGTATCCAATAAACCTATAAAAATCCACTTAAAGTATAATTTCACAACCACATAGCATTACTTAATTTCACATGAAGTATAAATATTTCTATGCATTAATTTTAACAACACTAGTTAGTTTTGTAAACATCCTAGACATTTTTACTATGTAATTTTTTTGATTCACTTATCAAGGAAAATTGAATATAAACGAATTTCACTGTCAATACTTAAATCGAGGTGATATTCATGACAGTTAATATTAATACTGCTACATTTACTGGTATACAAGGAGTAATAGTATCTGTGGAAGTAGATATTGCAAGAGGACTTCCTTGTTTTAATATAGTTGGATTGGCGGATACTTCTGTTAAGGAATCTAAAGAACGAGTAAGAGCTGCTATAGTTAATTCAGGATTTGAATTTCCTATAAATAGAATAACTATTAATTTAGCGCCAGCAGATATAAGAAAAGAAGGGGCATTATTTGGTTTGCCTATAGCTGTAGGTATTCTAATAGCTACAGAACAAATAAATTTTGAAGATGCAAATAAGTTTTTAATAATGGGAGAATTATCACTTTCAGGACAATTAAAAAGGGTTAAAGGAATACTTTCCATTACGATTGAAGGATTAAAAAATAATATATGTAATTTTATATTACCATTTGAAAATGCTGAGGAATGTGCTGTGATTAAGAAGAGTAAAGTATATGCTTTTAACAATTTAAAAGAAGTAATAGGATATATTCAATATAGAGATTTAATGCCATATGCTAATGAAAATAAGAGTTATACAAATAAAAGTTCATTAAATTTTGAAGATGTAGTAGGACAAGAAAGTTGTAAGAGAGCCGTAGAAGTAGCCGCAGCAGGAAATCATAATTTACTAATGGTTGGACCTCCAGGTTCGGGGAAAACTATGATTGCACAAAGAATACCAACTATATTGCCGCAACTAAGTTATGAAGAAGCTTTGGAAGTAACTAAAATCTATAGTGTTTCTGGAAATTTAGAAGATAATAAAGGATTAATGAAAGAGAGACCATTTAGAAATCCTCATCATACTACTACATGTACTGCTTTGATTGGAGGCGGAAGCAAGCTTATTCCAGGAGAAGTATCCCTTGCACATAATGGTGTTTTATTTTTAGATGAAGTATTAGAATTTAAAAAACATGCATTAGAGGTATTAAGACAACCGCTTGAAGATAGAATGGTAAAAATTTGTAGAGCATCTGGAACAGTAGCGTATCCTTGCAATTGTATGACTATATTTTCAACAAATCCTTGTCCTTGTGGATATTACGGATCTTCCAAGCAATGTGTTTGTAGTGATTATGAAAGAAAACGATATATAAATAAACTATCAGGACCCATACTAGATAGAATAGATTTATTTACCTTTATAAATTCATTATCTTATGAAGAATTACAGAATAAGCCCAAGGGTGAGTGTTCAGAAAAAATAAGAACTAGAATTAAAATTGCTAGAGAAATTCAACAAACTAGATTTAAAAATGA
>CAZKOJ010000246.1:0-3739 GCA_964554365.1 uncultured Clostridium sp.
GCACCTTTTTCATAACCAGACAACTCACTTTCAACTAAACTTTCAGGTATAGCACCACAATTTATAGGCATGAAAATTTCGTTTTTTCTTTCACTTTCAACATGTATGGCTCTTGCAAAAAGCTCCTTACCAGTTCCACTTTCCCCTAAAAGTAAAACTGGTACATTCTGTTTAGATATATGTTTAACTTGCTGTTTAACCTGAGTGAATGCAACACTATTGCCAATAATATTGTCAAAAGTAAGCACTGACTGCTTTCCACTAATTTTTAATACAGATTGTTGTAATTTATTAAAATCCTTAAAAGTAATTACAGCTCCTGAAATTTCATTGTTTACTTTTATAGGTTTCATAGATAAAAGAAACTCATGCCTTGAATTATTAACCTTTACACTTACTTGCTCTTCTTCTAAGCAGTGGTTATTTATTAAAAATTTATTTATTATCTTCTCTGGAAGGAGTATATTTATAGGTTCATTTAATATACTATTTTCCTTTAAATTAAATTTTTCCTTTATATACTTATTTAAACTTAAAATTTTATTTTCTTTATCTATTATTATAATTCCTTCATTTACAGAGTCTATTACTGTTAGAAGCTCCTTAGATTTGTACTCTAACTTGTGATTTATGTTTTTTTCTCTTATTCTTGAAGATATGAGCTGACCCATTCTTTTATCAAAGTCTTTGTAACTATCCTTTTTCTTAAGAAAGTTCTTTTTTTGTTCCTCATCAAATGTTATCATTCCTATTACGCCTTCAACATTGTCATCTATTATAATAGGAAAACAAACTTCTGCTTTTTCATCACAGATATCTTTAACACTACATACAGTGCACTCTAAACACTCCTTAGGGTTTTCTATAAAATAAGGTTCACCTGTTACCATACATTTTTCGAATACTGAATTTCTAGGTGCATCGGCTCCTATCTTATCTTTTAACCTACCCGTCCCTGCAATTCTTCTTAATTTCTTATCAATTATAGTTACATCTATACCAACTACTGCTTTTATTGTTTCAGCAACATCCTGAAGCTCATCAGCAATTTGATTTATCATTCACATTCCTCTTTTCTCTTTATAAAAACTATATAAAGAAATTATATCAAAAAAACATATGTCTGTTAATAAAATAAGGTATTACACCTTGAATTTATATATTGTATCGTTTAATTTTTCTATTTGTGCTTTATTTGCACCTACCTGCTCATCTACGGTGTCTATATTATCAACTACTATTGATATTTTTTCAGAAATATTAGTAGAAAATTCAGCTGCATTATTAGTAGTGTTGACAATATTATTCATGACCTGTGCTATGCTTTTTATGGAAGAGAATAAGCTCTCAGTAGTAGAACTTAATTCTTGAGACAAATCATTATAATAAATAGCATCTATACTGTATTCATTTCCTGACTCTTCAAATTCATCGTAATCTTTAATAATTCTTTTTTCAATGAAAGTTAACATTTCACTAGAACTATTAGCTAAATTATTAACAGCCTCTATAACTGTAGTACTTATATTTTGTATTTTAGTAGTAGTTTTACTAGAAGCTTCAGCTAATTTTCTAACTTCATCAGCAACTACAGCAAATCCTTTTCCTGCTTCGCCTGCTCTTGCTGCTTCAATAGCTGCATTTAAAGCTAATAGATTTGTTTGCTCTGTTAAATGTAGTATGTTTTGTGACAATGAATTTATTTCTTCCACTGCTTTTGATTTATTTATGGCATTAGTTAAATTTTCTTTACTGAATTCATAAATATTTTGAGTTTCATCTTTAGACCTGTGAACCTTTAATTTAAATCCATCTGCCTTATTTTTTAAATAAACAGCTTTTTCTGCTCCTTGCTGTGCCTTTAGTGCTATGTTTTTTACCTCTTCTTCTATTTCCTCAGTAGAAGCATTAGTTTCTTCTGTAGACGCAGCTACTTCCTCTATACCAGCAGACAATTCCTGCATTTTATCAGATATTTCTTGTATAGAACCATTTACTTGTATTATAGAATTATTTATAGTTTTTGCGGATTCTGTGAAACCTTTTGTTTCATTGATAGTGCTTTTTACCAATAAGTTTATAGATTTTATCATTTCAGAAACTGCTAAAGCCATATTTCCAATTTCATCTTTTCTATTTATATGTTCCTTAGGTATTTGAATGCTGAAATCTCCTTTAGCTAAAGTTTTTAAATACTCCACTACCTTATTCAAAGGTCTTGTTATATCTTTTGAAATTATCACAGCTAAAATCAATGATAAAAGAGCTGCAAAACCTATTATAGCACTAAGATATCTGTTCAATTTTGAGTTATGTATATTATTTTCATCATTTTGTTTACTAGCAACCTTAATATTATATTCACTTAAGTCTTTTAATAAACTTTGATACTTTTCTTGATAAGCTTTACTTTTAATGAACATATCCATAGCTTCTTTCTGCTTACCTGATAGCGATAACTCTATTATTCCATTCCGCATATTTACATATTCGTTCCTCAATTTCTTAAAATCTCCTAATGTGTCATTTTCATATTTATCTATATCGTTTTTTTCATAATTTTTTATATATACATCTATATTTTTCCCATGTGCTCTTATATCACTTACAAGATTTTTTTGTTCTTCAACATTTGTACTGTTGATTATAGTTAAAAGTTCATTTTCTATGGTTTTTGCCTCCACCCTTGTACTTTCTATCCATTGAACAGGTTTTAGCATATTATTATACATATATTTAGCATCCTCATTAGCATCCTTAGCTATAGCGTGTCCAAAATAACCAATAGACACAATAAATAATTCAAATATAACTATTAAAATAAGTAATTTTTTTATGACTGCAAAATTTTTAAACATTTCTTTCCTCCTAATTTGTAATGAAAATTTTGTAATTGATACTGATTCTCATTTACATCTTACCAGAATTTATATTTAAAATCAATTCCCTTTAATTTGTGCTATAAAACAAGCGTATTACGCTGCAAATTTAGAGTGGCCTAAGCTTAAATATATTTAAGCTAATGAAGGGAGAAATATGTAAATTTTAACTGTATGGAAGCTGGAATATATCCTGAAGAAACATTTGAGCGAATTTTTAGAAGTTCTTTGCTTGACGTTTCAAAAATACCGTAATTTGTGCCATGGAAGGCACAAGCTCCTCCCGCAACAAGGAAGTTGCATAGGAGGAGGTAGGTATTTTTGAATAAGTCAAGCATTAGAACTTCTAAATGAAGCGACTAGTTTCTGATGGATATATTCCAGCTGCAATACAGTTGAAATTCATTTTGCTACTAATTAAATTATTAATATTTATATTGTTTAACCTGAAATAAAAAAGATAACCAGTATACTGATTATCTTTTTTAACATGATTATTGTTTGTATATATCATACCCGAACCATTTCATTGAAAGTTTTGTAAGTGTTCCATCCTTCTTTAACTCGTCTAAAGCCTTTTGAAGAGCATCTTTAAGTTCTTTATCTTCCTTTTTCAAGCCTATTCCTTCTGGTTCCTTAGTCAACTTTTCATTTAATATTTTATATCCACCACTATCTTTTTTAGTATAGTATCCTCCAACTTGACCATCTACCACCAAAGCATCAACTCTTCCTATTGATAAATCATGAAAAGCTTCTGTTACCTTATCATACTTTTTAACTTCCTTAGCGCCTTCTATTTTCATTGCAGCTTGTTCTCCAGTAGAACCAAGTTGACAAGCTAATATTTTACCTTTTAA
>CAZKOJ010000247.1:0-3618 GCA_964554365.1 uncultured Clostridium sp.
GTTTTTAGAATAATATATTTAAGTGGCAGGCCACTCTAAATTTGCGTCGTAATACGCTTAAGTTATGTCACAGTTTTTTATTTACATTATACCATAAGGGAATAAGTTCATTGTCATTGATTATAATTTTTCAATAAAGTATAATTATTGTTGATGTTTATTAAAAGAAACTATGGAAAAATAAGTGGGGTAATATTATGGATAAAGGTATAAAAATACTTGCTATAGAGAGTAGTTGTGATGAAACTGCAGCGGCTGTTGTAGTTAATGGTAGAAAAGTTTTGTCAAATGTTATAGCATCTCAAATAGATATACATACTAAGTTTGGTGGCGTTGTCCCAGAGGTGGCTTCAAGAAAACATGTAGAGGCAATAGGTGTAGTCGCTCAGGAGGCATTGGAAAAAGCAGGAGTAATCCTTGAAGAAATAGATGCAATAGGTGTTACGTATGGACCTGGACTAGTAGGCGCACTTCTTGTAGGGCTCCAATATGCTAAAGGATTAGCTTATGCTTTAGGAAAACCTTTAATAGGTGTAAATCATATTGAAGGGCATATAAGTGCTAATTTTATACAATATGAGGATTTAAAACCTCCATTTATATGTTTGGTGGTATCAGGAGGTCATACATATATAGTTTATATGAAAGATTATGGAGAATTTGAAGTTATGGGACAGACACGAGACGATGCAGCAGGAGAAGCCTATGATAAAATTGCTAGGGCAATAGGACTTGGTTACCCTGGTGGACCTAAAATAGATAAAATATCAAAAGATGGAAATCCAGATGCTATAAAGTTCCCAAGAGCTAAATTTCAAGATGAAAAATCTTTAGATTTTTCATTTAGTGGAGTGAAATCTGCGGTGCTCAATTACCTAAACAAAGCGGAAATGAAAAAAGAAGAAATAAATACAGCTGATGTTGCAGCTTCTTTTCAAAAGGCAGTAGTAAGCGTTTTGGTAGATAATTCAATGAAGGCTTGTAAGTTAAAAGGAGTTAATAAGATTGCAGTAGCTGGGGGCGTTGCTTCCAATACTTGTCTTAGAGAAACTCTAATTAATGAAGGCAATAAAAGGGATATTAAGGTGTTATTTCCTGAACCTATATTATGCACAGACAATGCGGCTATGATAGGAAGTGCTGCTTATTTTGAATATATTAAAGGGAATATAGCCACATTAACATTAAATGCAGTACCTAATTTAAAACTTGGTGAGAGATAAAAATAATTTATTTAATTTAGGAATGTTATAAAATACCAAAATAAAAAATTTACCTGAATTCTTATTTGATAGGGTAATTTTTTTATATTAATGAATATTATGAGAATAAATTGTTAACAAATAGTATACGACAAATGTTATATAGTATATGCTATTTACAAAATATAAGATATACTATATAATAGTATCCAAATTATAATGATTTAATGCAGAATTAAAAGTTGCATAGATATATTTTAAAAGTAATACGTGCAATAATTAGACATTTGAATTTAACAACGGAGTACAGATTCATATAAAATGTTCTTTTATGAAATATTAGTATTAAATGCAAGTCAAAAAAAAATAGAATGCAATTGAAAAAATTTTAATACTTATATATAATAGTAGTATATTATTAAAATTTATCATAAATAATTAATAAATATGCAAAAAAATATAATTTTTATAAAAAGGGGCTGAGCAATTTGATTAAAAAATTTAAGAGAGTTCTTGTAGCAAACAGAGGTGAAATTGCAATAAGAATTTTTAGAGCTTGTCAAGAACTTGGAATAAGAACAGTAGCTGTATATTCTGATGAAGATAAACGCTCTCTTTTTAGAACAAAAGCAGATGAAGCTTATTTAATTGGAAAAAATAAAGGACCAGTAGAAGCTTATTTAAATATTGATGAAATAATAAGTCTTGCACTAAAAAAAGGTGTAGATGCTATACATCCTGGATATGGTTTTTTATCTGAAAATACTGAGTTTGCAAGGAAATGTGAAGAAGCTGGTATTGAATTTATAGGTCCAACATCTGAAATGATGGATAAACTAGGAGATAAAATTAAATCAAAAATAGCAGCAAAAAATGCAGGTGTAGCAACTATTCCAGGAATAGAAAAGCCTATAGAATCAGAAGAAGAAGCAATGAAATTTGCAAAAGAATGTGGATATCCTGTTATGGTAAAAGCAGCTGCTGGTGGTGGCGGAAGAGGTATGAGAATTGTATTAAAGGAAGAAGAGCTTATACAATCTTATAGAAGTGCTAAAAATGAAGCCAAGAAAGCTTTTGGTATAGATGATATATTTATTGAAAAATATGTTCAAAATCCAAAGCATATAGAAGTGCAAGTACTTGGGGATAAACATGGTAATATAGTGCATTTATATGAAAGAGATTGTTCTATACAAAGAAGACATCAGAAGGTTATAGAATTTACTCCATCTATAGTTCTTTCAGAAGAAAAAAGAAGTGCCATATGTGAAGATGCATTGAAAATTGCTAAATCTGTTAAATACAGAAGTGCTGGAACTTTAGAATTTCTGTTAGATAAAGATGGAAATCATTACTTTATAGAAATGAATCCTAGAATACAGGTTGAGCACACTGTAACTGAAATGGTTACTGGTATAGATATTGTACAAAGTCAATTATTAGTAGCTGAAGGTTATGAATTAGGAAGTAAAGAATTAGGAATATATTCTCAGGAAGATATAAAAACAACAGGTTATGCTATTCAGTGTAGAATAACAACAGAAGATCCTTCAAACAATTTTGCACCAGATACAGGAAAAATTGATGTTTATAGAACAGGTTCAGGTTTCGGTATAAGACTTGATGGAGGTAATGGATTTACAGGTGCTGTTATAAGTCCTTATTATGATAGTCTTTTAGTCAAAACTACAGCATGGTCAAGAACATTCCAAGATGCAATAAGAAAGTCTATACGTTCAGTAAAAGAAACTACTATTTCAGGAGTTAAAACTAATATAGACTTTTTGATAAATGTACTTAACCATGAAGAATTTGCAAAAGGTCAGTGTGATACTAATTTTATAGCTAATAATCCAGAACTCTTTGATATATCACCAAGGGCAGATGAAGAACTTAGAATATTAAAGTTTATTGGTGATAAGGTTGTTAATGAAACTCGTGGACAAAAAACAGATTTTGACGTACCTGTAGTTCCAAAAATAAATTCAACTGAGCCTTTAGTGGGTACAAAACAGATACTTGATGCACAGGGACCAGAGGGATTAGTTAAATGGATTAAAGAACAAAATAAATTACTTTTAACAGACACTACAATGCGAGATGCTCATCAATCTCTTATGGCTACAAGAATGAGAACAAAAGATATGATAAAAGTAGCAAAAGCTCAATCAATTATTGGAAAAGATTTATTCTCCATGGAAATGTGGGGTGGAGCTACCTTTGATGTTGCTTATAGATTCTTAAAAGAATCACCATGGGAGAGACTTGAAGAGTTAAGAAAGAAAGTACCTAATGTATTATTTCAAATGCTTATCAGAGGAGCAAACGGTGTAGGATATAAAAACTATCCAGATAATGTTATAAGAGAATTTATAAAGGAATCGGCAAAGTCTGGTGTAGACGTATTTAGAATATT
>CAZKOJ010000248.1:0-3581 GCA_964554365.1 uncultured Clostridium sp.
TGCTGCGTATAAAAAGAATTATGCAAATTTAAATACATCAGCACAAAATGTTAAGATAAGTATAAATAGAGAAAATGGGGAAATTCACGTATATGCTCAAAAAATGGTTGTTGATGAGGTGTATGATGAAGTAACAGAAATTTCATTAGAAGAAGCCAAAGCAATTAACCCTAAGTATGAAGTAGATGATATTGTGGATTTAGAAGTAACTCCTAAAAACTTTGGAAGAGTGGCAGCTCAACTTGCAAAGCAAGTAGTTACACAAAGAATTAAGGAAGCTGAAAGAAATATAATTTATAGTGAATATAAAGAAAAAGAATTTGATATAATAACAGGTACTATATTAAGAAAAGATAAAGGTATGGTTTTTGTTAGTTTAGGCAAGATTGAAGGTATAATAGGTCCTAATGAACAAATGTCAAATGAAGACTATAGATTTAATGAAAAGTTAAAACTATATATAGTTGAAGTTAAAAATACTTCAAAAGGAGCTCAAGTTCATGTCTCAAGAACACATCCAGGTTTAGTTAAGAGATTATTTGAATTAGAAGTTCCAGAAATATTCAATGGAGTAGTTGAAATTAAGAGTATTTCAAGAGAAGCAGGATCAAGAAGTAAGATAGCAGTGTATTCTAATGATGAAGAAGTAGATGCAATGGGAGCTTGTGTAGGTCCTAAGGGTATTAGAGTTCAAAATATAGTAAATGAACTTAAAAATGAAAAAATAGATATAATAAAATGGAACAAAGACCCAGCAGAATTTATTTCTAATGCATTAAGTCCAGCAAAAGTGATAAGTGCAGAAGTAAATGAAGAAAGCAAATCAGCTAAAATAGTAGTTGCTGATGATCAACTTTCATTAGCCATTGGTAAAGAGGGCCAAAATGTAAGACTTGCAGCAAAACTTACTAATTGGAAAATAGATATAAAAAGCAAGTCACAACAAGAAGCTTTAGAAGCAGAAAAAGAAAAGGCCATGGATCAAAATGCAGATATGTCAGAAGAAGTTACAGAAAATGTAGCTGAATTAGATATTAAATGTGAAGATATAGAAGAATAGGAGAGGTGTTTTTAATGAAAGTTAAGAAAATTCCTCTAAGAATGTGCACAGGTTGCATGGAAATGAAACCTAAAAAAGAACTAATAAGAATAGTAAAAAGTCCAGAAGATGATATATCAGTTGATTTAACTGGTAAAAAATCAGGTAGAGGTGCTTACATTTGTAGAGATATAGAATGTTTTGAAAAAGCATTTAAAGCTAAAAGATTAAATAGAAACTTAGATAGCTCTATAAGTGAACAAATATATGAAAGACTAAAGGATGAAATAGAAAATGAATAAATTCTATAATTTTTTAGGGATTGCAAAAAAATCAGGGAATTTGTTAGAGGGTTATAGTAAATGTGACGATTTAAGAAATAAACTTGATATTCATTTATTTATAATATCTAATGATTTATCACAGTCTTCAAAAGAAAAATTTATAAAACATTGTATTCAAAGAAATGTACCATATATTAACAGTTTCTCCAAAGAAGAATTGGGAACTCCTATTGGTCGTGATCAAATCATGATACTAGGAATCCTAGATAAAAATATGGCAAAAAAATTGCTTAAAATATATGAGGAGGAGAAACAATATATGAGTAGATAATAATAACGGGGGTGACTTTATGTCAAAAATAAGAGTATACGAATTAGCAAAAGAACTTAATGTGAGTTCAAAAGATTTAATAACATTATTAATGGATGAGTTTGGTGTGGAAGTTAAAAATCATATGAGTACGATTGAGGATGAAGAAGCTCAATTAATCAAAGAATTATTAGCGACTAAACCAGAATATGTTGAAGGAAGTTTAGAAGATTCAAAAAGTTTAGTTGATGAATATGAAGAAATTCTACAAAACGAACTTAACAAAGCTAAAAAGAAAAGAAAAAAGAACAAAAGAGAAGATAAAGATGATGAAAATGAAGAACTTGAGACTGAAGTAATTGAAATTGGAGAAACTATTACAGTTAAGGAATTAGCTGAAAAATTAAATAAACCTTCAAATGATGTTATCAGAACATTAATTTTCTCGGGCGTTATGGCAGCAATAAATCAAGAAATAGATTTTGCAACAGCTGAAAAAGTATGTGAAAGCTATGGTGTAATACTAGAAAAGTTAGAAGTTACAGAAGAACTTGAAGCAGTAGAAGCTGAAGATGATGATGAAGAAAATCTTGCAAAGAGACCACCAATAGTAACTGTTATGGGTCATGTTGACCATGGTAAGACATCTTTACTTGATGCTATAAGAAAAGCAAAAGTTACTGATACAGAAGCAGGTGGTATAACTCAACATATAGGAGCCTACACTATAAATATAAATGGTGAAGAAATCACATTCTTAGATACTCCAGGTCATGAAGCTTTTACAGCAATGAGAGCACGTGGAGCACAAGTAACAGATGTAGTTATATTAGTTGTTGCAGCTGATGATGGAATCATGCCTCAAACTAAAGAAGCAATTAATCACTGTAAGGCAGCTGGCGTACCAATGGTTGTTGCTATAAATAAAATTGACAAACCAGGTGCAAATCCAGACAGAGTTAAACAAGAATTAACAGAACATGGATTAGTAGTAGAAGAGTGGGGTGGAGATACTATATGTGAAGAAGTATCTGCAAAGAGCAATTTAAATATTGAAAAACTACTTGAAATGGTATTACTTACAGCTGAAATGCTTGAACTTAAAGCTAACAAAGAAAGAAAAGCAAAAGGAACAGTAATCGAAGCTAAGCTTGATAAGGGCAGAGGTCCAGTTGCTACATTATTAGTTCAAAATGGTACTTTACATGTTGGTGACGCAATTATTGTAGGATCTACATATGGTAGAATAAGAGCAATGTTTGACGATACAGGTAAAAAAATCAAATCTGCTGGTCCATCAATTCCAGTTGAAGTTTTAGGTCTTTCAGAAGTTCCAGAAGCTGGAGACAGATTTAATCAAGTGAAAGATGAAAAAACAGCTAGAATAATGGCAGATAAGAGAAAAGATAAAGAAAAATCTGACTCATTAATGAGTGGTAATAGAGTTTCTTTAGAAGACTTATATAGTCAAATTAAAGAAGGAAAAGTTAAAGAACTTGGTATAATAGTAAAGGCTGATGTTCAAGGATCAGTTCAAGCTATTAATCAATCACTAGAAAAACTTTCAACAGATGATGTTAAAGTAAGAGTAATTCATAGTGGTGTTGGTGCAATAACAGAAACTGACATAACTTTAGCAACTGCTTCAAATGCAATAGTTATTGGATTTAATGTAAGACCTGATAATAATGCAGTAGCACAAGCTGATAAAGAAAATGTAGAGATAAAAACTTATAGAATAATTTATGATGCTATAGAAGATGTTAAATCAGCTATGATAGGAATGCTTGAACCAGAATATAAAGAAGTTATTTTAGGATCAGCAGAAGTAAGAGAAACTTATAAGATTTCAAATGTTGGAACAATTGCTGGTTGTTATGTATTGAATGGTAAGCTTCAAAGAAATGCTGAAACAAGAGTTATAAGAGATGGTATAGTTATTTTTGAA
>CAZKOJ010000249.1:0-3526 GCA_964554365.1 uncultured Clostridium sp.
AGGCATTTCTAATTTGTCAATTATTTATTATTGGTTTAATGCAACACTAGTAGCCTGGCGGGTATTTTTTTATAATGAAAATGTTTTAATAAGTATAAAAAGTTAATATGAAATTTAGTGCAGTTGTTTAGGAATTTGGTTATAATATAAGTAAGAAGATATAATTTATAAAATGATAGGTGATAAAATAAAATGAAAATAAAAAAAGAAATACACCATATACATGATAAGAGCTATAAGGATTTATTTTCAAATAAAGAACTTTTAGTAAATATGATTCAAAGCTTTGTTAAAAGTTCATGGGGAAAAGAAATTACAAAAGATAATATAGAGCTAGTGAATAAGTCGTATATTCTTTCAGACTATGAAGAGTTAGAATCAGATATAGTATATAGAGCGACAATAGAAAATAAAGAAGTAATATTTTATATATTGTTAGAATTTCAGTCATATGTTGATTATAGTATGCCTATACGACTATTTTTGTATATGTCAGAAATATGGAGAGAAACTTTAAAAAACACTAAAAAAACAGAAGTGAAAAGCAAAGATTTTAAATTACCAGCAATAGTACCTTTAGTGTTATATAATGGAGAGTATAAGTGGACTGTAGAGAAAAAATTTAAAAATGTTATAAATAAAAGTGAACTATTTGGAAATAACATAATTGATTTTGAATACATACTTATAGATATAAATAAATATGAAAAAGAAGAATTAATGGAATTAAAAAACATAGCATCAGCAGTATTTTTATTAGATCAAAAAGTGGATATTGAAGAGTTTATAAGTAGAGTAAAAGATATTGCTATAAGTTTTAATAACTTAAGTGAAGAACAAAAAATGATGTTAAGGCACTGGTTAAGAATAACTTTAAGTGATGAACTAAAAGATAAGTTAGGAGAAAAAATAGAGGATATTTTGATAGCAAAAAAAGAGGAGGTTATTGTTATGACTTCTAATATTTCAAAGACAATAAAAGAAACTTTTGAAAAAACTAGAGAAGAAGGCGAAAAAAATAAAGCAATAGAGATTGCTAAAAATTTACTTGATATTTTAGATGATGAAACTATTTCAATAAAAACAGGCTTAACAATAGAAGAAGTTAAGGTTCTTAGAAATAAGTAGCAGAGGGAAGAGGCCAGAGAAAAACTACCAAAGTATAGAGATATATTATGGTAGTTTTTTTAGGTTGATTATGTATTTTGCCATTTGAAAGATTAGTAAAGGATAGATTTCATTGTAAAAGTGTGTATGATATAATATTACTATATATAGATGAGGAGTGATTACATGAGTCCATTATCTAAAGAAATAATAGAAAAATTAAATAAAGAAGAAGATACACAAATTTTAGCAGAAGTATTGGACTTTTATGAATATCTCAAGCAGAAAAAAAATAAAGAGTTGCATAAGAAATGGGGATACATAGAAGAAGTAGAACCAACTGAAGATGAGAGCAGATTATGTGAGCAATATAAAAAATCAAAAGAAGAATTTATTCCTTTAGAAAACTTAATAGAGGAGTTAAATTTAGATGCAGAATAATTATAATATAAAGTTAACTAAGAAAGCAGAAAAATTTATTAAAAAACAAGATAAAGATACTCAAAAAAGAATTATTAAAGCAGTTATAGAACTTCCAGAAGGTGATATAAAAAAGTTAAAAGGCATGAATGAAATATATAGATTAAGAGTTGGAGATTTCAGAGTTTTATTTGAGAAAAATGATAAAGAGCTTATAATCGTAGTAATTGATGTTGGAAATAGAGGTCAAATTTATAAATAGCAGGCAAAAACTACCAAAGTATAGAGATATATTATGGTAGTTTTTTAGGTTAAAACTATATTTAGTGGCAAGGTCAAAAGCATACTATGGTTATATTAATAAGTAGCAGCTGTGTGACCTAACAAAGCTCCCAATAGCCATCAACTTAAGGTATAATTATAGATACGATACGCTTGTAAGAAAATTGCTGATATTATAATTAGAAAATTATAAAAAAGGGAGTGAAGCAAATGAAAGTAATAATTTTAGCGGGCGGAAGTGGTACAAGACTTTGGCCACTAAGCAGAGATAGATATCCAAAACAATTTATTAAGCTACAGGATGATAAATTATCCCTGTTTCAAGAAACTTTTGAGAGAAGTTTATTATTAACTGATTTAGATAACATATATGTAGTTACTAATGAAAAATATAAATTCTTAGTTATGGGTGCTATTGAAGAATTAGGTTTTAAATACAATGAATCTAATATTCTTGTTGAACCTGAAGCTAAGAATACTTTACCAGCTATTTATGCAGGGGTTCATGAAATAGCTAAGAAAGGGAATGATTCAGTAGTAGTTTTCCCTTCTGATCACATGATTATAAAAAGACAAGAATTTGCTGATATTATTAAAGGTTCAGAGGCATTAACAAAAGACTCAATTGTAACCTTTGGAATTAAACCAGATGAGCCAAACACGGGGTATGGATATATTGCTCCTGGTCCTGAAAAACTAAATGGTTATGAAGTAAAAGAGTTCAAAGAAAAACCAGAGTATGAAGTGGCAGTTACATATGTTGATAATGGTTATTATTGGAATAGTGGTATCTTTATGTTTAATACTGAGTTTTTTATAAATGAAGTAAAATTGTATGCTGAAAATATTTATAATGCTTTTAAAAATAGCATTAATATCAAAGAAGCGTTTAGTAAGATAGACCAAAAGATTTCAATGGATTATGGTATTATGGAAAAAAGCAAAAATGTTGCTGTAGCACCTGTAGATATAGGTTGGAATGACCTTGGTAGTTTTGATGCTTTTTATGATGTTTTTGATAAAGATGATAATAATAACATAGTTGATCCTGATAATATAGTCATTGATTCAAAGAATAATTACATATATTCAGAAAAAGGTAAGTTAGTATCAACAGTAGGTGTTAATGATTTAATTGTAGTAGATAATAGGGATGCTTTGCTTATTTGTAAAAAAGACGAATCACAAAAGGTAAAAAAAATTGTAGAAACTTTAAAAGTAAGAAATGACAGCAGAGCCGAGTATCATCTTCAAGAGTATAGACCTTGGGGAGATTATAAAGTTCTTGAGGAAGAGATGGGTTCTTTTAAGATTAAGAGAATAAAAGTAAGCCAAGGCAAGAAGCTAAGTTATCAATTACATCATCATCGCAGTGAGCATTGGATTGTTGTTAAAGGAATGGCTAAAGTGACAATCGATGATGTGGAAAGATTTGTTCCAGCAGGTGAAAGTACTTTTATAAAACCGGGACAAAAGCACAGATTAGAGAACCCAGGTAAGACACCATTAGAAATCATAGAAGTGCAGATGGGCGATTATTTGGAAGAAGATGATATAGTAAGGTTTGATGATGAGTATGGAAGAGAATAGATAGTAAACTTAGTCCATGTTAATTCTCCAAAGCCAGAGAAAAACTACCAAAGTATAGAGATATATTAGGGAGAGAACGTCTATAAGTTTGTGTAAATTAATGTAGACATGATTAATTTAAATTGGA
>CAZKOJ010000250.1:0-3479 GCA_964554365.1 uncultured Clostridium sp.
TTATGATTCCAAAAATGGAAGATGCTATTGAAGATATGGAAGAATAGTATTTACACCCTCTGAATTCAGAGGGTGTTTCCATGTCTCAGGAATATTTATAAAGGTGCACTTGAACTGTATTAATACTTTAAGTATAATTATATCTAAACTGATAATAATTAATTGTAGAAGAATACTTACCCAAATAGGAGGAAAAGATGAACAGGAGAAAATCAAGGGAATTAGCAATGAAACTATTGTTTCAAATGACTATAAACAAAGAAGATTTTAAAGAAGTTATAGCAAACTTAAAAGAAAACATAGAGTTAGATAATCAGGAAGTAGAAATTACAGGCTTTCAGACTCATAATGAGTTAGATCCTGAAAGTATTGATCTAAAAGATGTAGACATGGAATATGTAGTAAGAGTTCTTAAAGGAGTTCAAGAAAATAGAGAGCGTATAGATAATGAAATTGAGAATTATCTTATAAAATGGAAACTTAATAGAATATCTAAAATAGATATAACTATATTAAGAGTATGTACATATGAGTTTTTATACGAAGAAGGAATTCCTAAAAATGTATCTATAAATGAGGCTATTGAATTAGGTAAGAGATATTCAGCTGATAAATCTGCAGCTTTTATAAATGGTGTATTAGGAAGTATGATAAAAGAAAAATAATAAGCATTAGGCATTGAAATGAAAATTTTCAATGTCTAATTTATAAAGGTGAATATAATGTATATTAAAACTTTAACTGTATCTCAATTAAACGGATATATAAAGAAGGTAGTGGATAGTGACTTTATATTAGGTAACGCTTCTATAAAAGGTGAAATATCTAATTTTAAGCTGCACAGCAGCGGACATTTATATTTTTCTATAAAGGATGAATATAGCAAAATAAATTGTATCATGTTTAGAAGTTCTGCTAAAAATTTAAGGGTAATGCCTGAAAATGGAATGAATGTAATAGTTAAGGGAAGAGTTTCAGTGTATGAAAAAGAGGGAGCATATCAACTCTATTGCAATGAAATAGAGCCAGAGGGTATGGGAGAGCTTTATGTAGCTTTTGAAAAAATGAAGAATAAACTTCAAAATAAAGGCTTATTTGATGAGAGTACAAAGAGAAATATACCTGTTTATTCAAAAAAAATTGGAGTAATAACTTCAACTACAGGTGCTGCTATAAGAGATATAATTAATGTTACAAACAGAAGAAATAAAACTGTAGAGCTTGTAATATATCCTACTTTAGTGCAGGGAATAAATGCTAGTGAAAGTATAATAAAGGGCATAGAAACTTTAAATAAAGTTGATGATGTAGACGTTATTATATTAGCAAGGGGTGGAGGTTCAATAGAAGAACTATGGTGTTTTAATGATGAAAAATTAGCATATGCTGTATATGGTTCAAAAAAGCCTATAATAACAGGGATAGGACATGAAACTGATTATACCATAGTAGATTTTGTAAGTGATAGAAGAGCCCCTACACCATCTGCTGCTGCAGAGATTAGCGTGTTTAATTTAGAACAATTTAAAGAAAAGATTTCTTTTTATAATAATAAAATAAATTATTTAATGAATGTTGGACTAAAAGAAAGAAGAAACTTATTAGAAATTTCAATAAGAAATTTAAATTCTAATAATCCATATTTGTACATAGTAAATGAATATAATAATATTGATAAACTAAAAGAATTAATGAATGTAAAAATGAAAGTGAAAATAGAAAAAGAAAAAGAAAAGCTTGGAAAGGTAAATGCATTACTTTCAGCATATAATCCATTGAACGTATTAAACAAGGGATATGCTATAATTCAAGATGAAGAAAAAAATATCATAAATTCAATGGAAATACTTGAGAAAACAGATAAAATTAGAATAATATTAAAAGATGGAAACACGAATTTCAAATTGAGAATTGAGAATGAAGATAAATTCTCCTAACTTAATGAATTTCTATTCTCTATTTTAAATTTATCAGATGGCTACTTATTTCTAAGGTTCAGATGGGGGCGAAGATAAAACCTACCTGAAACCAAGAACTTTGTTTATAAAAGGAGTGGTTTTATGCCAAGAAAAAGTGAATCATATGAGACTATGATGGAAAAACTTGAGGAAATAGTTAAGGATATGGATAGCGGAGAGTTATCTCTACAAGAAAATATGAAAAAATACGAGGAAGGTATAAAGCTTACTAACAAACTTTATAAAACTTTAAATGAAGCAGAAGGAAAAATAAAGTTGCTTACAGATTTAGGAGAAAAAGAGTTTGAAGTAGAGAATTAATGGTAAATAATAATTTAGAATGGAGAAATGAAGTATGGAAAAGGAAACAACAATAGAACATTTAAAAGATAACGTTAACAATTGGCTTGAAGAATGTTTAAAAAATAGTGGAACTTATAATAAGAAAATATATGAAGCTATGGATTATAGCTTAAATGCTGGAGGAAAAAGAATAAGACCGATGCTATTATTGCTTACGTATATGCTCTATAAGAAAGATTTTGAAAATGTTTTACCTTTGGCTGGAGCTGTAGAGATGATTCATACATACTCATTAATTCATGATGATTTACCATGTATGGACAATGATGATTTGAGAAGAGGAAAGCCTACAAATCATAAAGTCTTTGGAGACGCTGTAGCAGTACTTGCAGGAGATGCACTTTTAAATGAAGCAATGAATGAAATGTTTAAATATTGTATAGATAAAGATAGAGGTGCTATAAAAGCATGCAATATAATTTCTCAAAGTGCGGGAGCTGAGGGAATGGTAGGTGGTCAAATTGTTGACATATTAAGTGAAAACACTAAAATACCAATTGACCAACTATATTATATGCATAGTAAAAAGACAGGAGCACTTATAAAATCATCTATAGTAGCAGGAGCAGTATTAGGTGGTGCCTCAGAAGCAGATATAAAACACCTAGAGCATTATGGCCAGAAATTAGGATTAGGTTTTCAAATAAAGGATGATATTTTAGATATAGTAGGAGATACAGGCGTCTTAGGTAAAAATACTAAAAGTGATTTAAACAAAAACAAAACTACCTTTATTACAGTGTATGGATTTAATAAATGTATTGAAATGTGTAACTCAATTACAGGGGAATGCGTAGAGGTATTAGATAAGGTTTCAGGGGATACAGCTACATTGAAAGAACTAACATTATTTTTATTAAATAGACAAAAATAACATGATACTTGTTGTCTTATGGGTAATTTGGGTTCAAACATGCTTTGAATATAAAAAAAAGCTGTGATATAATAGTTTACTGTGAAACATAAAAGGTGGTGCAGTATTCTAGTCAGGAAAGTGCTTTTTGAGGGCGGGGCTAAAAATCCGCTAAAGGGCACATCGATGAAGTTCCTTGTGCTGGCTTATGACGCCCAGTCATGGGTTGGTGCTGGGATTAAGGAGGATGGGGCAACCGCAACGGCATGCGGATGGCCGCCGACAAGTTGAACGAGCTGTGGAAG
>CAZKOJ010000251.1:0-3412 GCA_964554365.1 uncultured Clostridium sp.
GAAGTTCTTTGCTTTACGTTTCAAAAATACCGTAATTTGTGCCATGGAAGGCGCATTTGAGGAGGTAGGCACTTTTGAATAAGTAAAGCATTAGAACTTCTAAATGAAGCGACTAGTTTCTGAACAATATATAACAGCTGCAATACAGTTAAAATTCACTACACCACTTACGTCGCATTCCGCTTACTAAGTGACAAAAATTGGATTTAAAGCTATAATGTACTTATCATATATTTAAGGGGGGATTACATGCTATCTAAGGACAAATCTACATTAGTTTTAATGGTGCAGAACGGAACTAGAGTATTCTGTTATTTTAACATATCGCCCATGATGGTAAAGGAATTTGAGGATAGGTATGGTGAAAATTCATGGAAAAATTCAAAACCAGTTTTAAAAGTCTATTTTGTAGAAAATGGAATTGCTAAAGAGATGCAAACAATTTTTATAGATACATTTGCAAGTAATTGGTATATAAATTTGGATAAGGATGATGTGGACGTTTTCGTTAAACTTGGAAGGGTATTGCCGGATAACACGTTTGCAGCGTTTGCTGTATCTAATACTGTTACTACACCTAGAGAGAATGAATCAATTGATAGTTCTGTGTATTTTGTAGATGTTTCACAAAATTTAAGTATAAATTCACAGGAATCACTTCCAAAGAGTGAAGAAGTTCAAGAAAATGCAACTAGTCATAAGGAGCCTAAACCATACCCTTTTATAAATATAAAAAAAAACAATTTAGGTACCCAGACATAATAGTTAGTTCAAATTATTATTATGATGAATTTTTTCATAGTCATTTAAAGGAACAAAGAGAAAAATACATTTTTAATTCATTATCATCTTCACCTACAAAATAAATTGGGGGTTATGTAAATGGAAAAGGGTTATGTTTCAATAGTACTTCATAGTCACATGCCTTTTATAAGGCATCCTGAGATGAAAGATGCCATGGAGGAAAGATGGCTTTTTGAGGCTATGAACGAGTGCTATATACCATTAATAGAGGTATATGACAATCTTATAAAGGATGAAATAAACTTTAAAATTACTATGTCTATTACTCCAACACTTATGTATATGTTAGGAGATGAATATCTAAATAAAAGATACGAGGAATATCTTTTAAAATCTATAGAGCTTTCTGAAAAAGAAATTATAAGAACTAAAAGCAATAGTGAGTTGAATGAATTAGCAGAGTTTTATAATGAAAGATTTAATAAGTTAATGAGTATATATAAAGATTATCAGTGCAATCTAATGAATGCTTTTAAAAAATTTGAAAAACTGGGTAACTTAGAAATAATAACTTGTGCTGCAACTCATGGGTTACTACCACTTCTAATGGTTAATCCAGAAACTGTTAGAGCACAGATTGCAACAGGAGTACAATCTTATATAGATTGCATCGGTCATTCACCTAAGGGAATATGGTTACCTGAATGTGCATATACATATTCATTGGATGCTGTACTCAAAGAATTTGGAATACAATATTTCATATCTGAAAGTAAGGCTGTGCTTAATGCTTCACCTAAACCAAGATATGGTACGTATGCACCAATAGCCACACCAAATGGAGTGTGTACTTTTGGTAGAGACTTGGAATCTTCACACCAAGTATGGAGCAATTTTATGGGATACCCTGGAGATTTTAATTATAGAGAATTTTATAAAGATATAGGTTATGAATTACCAGAAAGCTATTTAAAGCCTTATATGAATAAGTCTGGTATAAGATTGGATACAGGTATAAAATATTATAGAATCACAGGAAAAACGGATAACAAGGAATACTATAATAGAAAAATAGCTTTGGAAAAGGTAAAGGAACATGCCCATCATTTTGCTTCAAGTAGATATGAACAAATACAAAGTATAAGTAATCACATGGAACAACCTCCAATAATAATTTGTCCTTATGACACTGAACTATTTGGCCATTGGTGGTTTGAAGGACCTGATTTTATTAACCAGTTTATAAGGTCAAGTAATGAAGAATGGTCAAATTATAAATTAATTACACCATCAGAATATCTAGTAAACAATCCTATGGTTCAATGCTGTAGTCCGTCTCCATCCAGTTGGGGAGAAAATAGTGATTTCTCTGTATGGATAAACTCATCTAATCATTGGATTTATAAAGATGTACATCAATGTGCAGAAGCTATGATAAGACTTGCTAACACATATATAAGCCCTACAGAGCTTCAGAGAAGAGCCTTAAATCAGGCTGCTAGAGAATTAATGCTTGCTGAATCTTCAGATTGGCCATTTATAATCAAGAATAACACTACTGTAGAATATGCAGTGAGAAGAGTTAATACTCATATAGAGAGATTTAATAAATTGTATGAAGATATAACTAAAAATTCTATTGATTCAAAATATGTGAATACATTAGAGGAACTAGATAATATTTTTAGTAATATAAATTATAATATATATAAACGAGATATGTATTAAAAATACTTAAATAAAATTTTACCCACAAATGCATAACATTTGTGGGTAAAATTTTATTTAAACATGAAAAAAGTTCACAATTAAGATTTTGTTTGAATTAAGGAGCTTTTCTCATGTTATTTATTAGCTTTTTTTACTTTTGGCTACTTCTATATTAATTCTTCTATTATTCAATCTTTTACCACTACTTTTTGTTAAAATTGATTCAGTTAAATGTTCAGGTACATCTATAAATGCAAATTTATCAAGAATATCTATATCACCAATTTCATTTACATCTACATTAGAAGTTTCTTCTAAAAATTTAAGTATTTTAACAGGTGTAGCACTATCCATTCTTCCTATAGATAAAAATAATCTTACAAGATTACCTGATTTTACTGGTTCTTCAGCATAATCAAAATTAAATTCTCTGTCAAAAAGCATTTTCATAAGAGCTGCTGCTACATCTACTAAATTATAATCGTCATCTAATCCTGTTGCTACAGGAATGAAATCATTATAATTTTTTTCTTCTAAAGTTTTCTTAACATCTTTTAACATACTATTGTATTTAGCTTCAAAAATTTCATCTAAAGTAGGAATTTCTTTTCTCTTTATCTTACTTTTTGTAAATTTTTCTAGTTGCTTTATCATGATGTACTCTCTAGGAGTTACAAGAGAATACGCTGTACCTTCTTTGTTTGCTCTTCCAGTTCTACCTATTCTATGAACATAAGATTCCATATCTTGAGGTAAATCAAAATTTATTACATGAGATACATCATCTACGTCAATACCTCTAGCAGCTACATCAGTTGCAACCAAGAATTCTAAAGTACCTTCTTTGAATTTTCTTAAGGTATTTAATCTTTGATTTTGACCCATGTCACCATGCATACCTTCAACATTGTATCCTCTTCCTTGCATAGATTCTACTAATTCATCTACACCTCTTTTA
>CAZKOJ010000252.1:0-3407 GCA_964554365.1 uncultured Clostridium sp.
GCCCAAATGTTTAATTTGGTGCGAATCGCTTACTCCTCTGACAATAGGAAGAGGATTTTGTTGCACACTATAGTGATTTATTAAACTTAGACATAACACCTAGATTTCTATACAATCTAAACAATTAAGTTTTCTCTGCCTGTCGGCATGCGGGCTTATCAGCCCTGGGAGAAAAAATAGGATTATATGTGTAAAGGTAAGATAGTATATTCAGCGCAAAATTTAGAGTGGACAGAAACTTAAATATATTGTGAAGAAAAACTTAGAGTGAATTTAGAAGGCCTTATGCTTAACGTTTTTAAACTACCGTAATTTCAATCAGGAAGATTGAAGCCACGAGGAGCCCAAGGACGGGCTGATCGAGTGGGTAGGTAGTTTAAAATAAGTGAAGCATTAGGCCTTCTTAATAAACGGACGGTTTTTAGAATAATATATTTAAGTGGCAGGCCACTCTAAATTTGCGTCGTAATACGCTTAAAATCCGAGGTAAGTAGTTAATTTGAAACAGAAAAAAGCAAGGATACATTAAATAGGGGATTTAATGTATCCTTACTTTTTATATATAAACTTTAGGGTTTAGGGCTTGCAATTTTAGAATTTTAGCACTGTTTTTTAGTATATTTAGTATGAAGTAATTTATGCGCCTTTTCGCTATTAGGTTTTCCTAAGAATTCATCATATAGTTTAATTATCGCTGGGTTTTCATGTGATTTTCTTAAAGGTTTATTTCTATCTTCTTCGTATAGCGCATCCATTCTGCTCTGTAAAATTTCATAATTACCATGCATATATGGCTGCCCACCACCGTCAATACAGCCGCCAGGACAAGCCATTATTTCAATTATTTGGTAATCGGCTTTTCCTTCTCTTATATTATTAAGCAATTTACGTGCGTTACCAAGTCCGCTGGCAATAGCAGCTTTAACTTCCATATCTTTTATTTTTATTGTAGCTTCTTTTATTCCGTCTAAACCACGAATTACTTTAAAGTCTACATTGTCTAAATTTTCACCAGTTATCCACTCATAAGCTGTACGAAGAGCGGCTTCCATAACACCACCTGTTACTCCAAATATAACACCTGCACCAGTGGATTCTCCAAGAATGCTATCAAAGTCCTCATCCTGTAAATGAGTAAAATTAATACCAGCTTCCTTAATCATTTTTGCTAATTCTCTAGTGCTTATAACAATATCTACATCATTGTTCATTTCAGGTCTTGCAGCTTCGTATTTTTTAGCAAGGCAAGGCATAACAGAAACTACAACAATTTTTTCTGGATCAATATTCATCTTTTCTGCAAAATAAGTTTTTGCAATAGCACCGAACATTTGCTGAGGTGATTTACAACTAGATGGAATATCAAGTAAGTCAGTAAACTCATGTTCAAAGAAAGTTATCCAACCAGGGCAGCAACTTGTAAGCATTGGAAGTTTACCACCATTTTTAATTCTATCCATAAGTTCTGTTGCTTCTTCCATTATAGTTAAATCAGCAGCAAAGTCTGTATCAAAAACTTTATTAAATCCAAGAGAACGTAATGCTGCTACCATTTTACCTGTAACTGCTTTCCCAAGTTCCAATCCAAATTCTTCTCCTAGAGCAGCTCTTACAGCAGGTGCTGTTTGAACAATAACAAATTTTTCTTTGTCATTTAAAACATCCCAAACTTTAGAAGTATTATTAACTTCTGTTAAAGCTCCAGTTGGACAAACAGATACACACTGACCACAGAAAGTACAATTTGTCTCTGTCATTGGGAGCCCAAAAGCAGGTGATATAACTGTATTAAAGCCTCTGCCTACTGCTGATAGTGCAGAAACAGTTTGAACTTCAGTACACACTGTTTCACATCTTCTACATAAAATACATTTATCTAAATCACGAACTATAGAATCACTAGATGTATCTTTTGGGTAAGTAGATATTTCACCTTTATATTTAATTTCGCGTATTCCCATATCAGCAGCCAAAGTTTGAAGTTCACAATTAGTATTTTTTTCGCAAAGCAAGCAATTTTGCGGATGATCTGAAAGTAGCAGTTCAACTATATTTCTACGAGCCTTTATTGCTTTTATGGAATTAGTTTTTATTATCATGCCCTGAGTTACAGGGGTAGTACAGGCAGGAGCAAGATTTCTTCTGCCTTCTACTTCTACTACACAAACTCTACAGGAGCCAGGTTTATTTTCAACTCCACCATGAAGCTTTAAATTACACAAAGTTGGTATATTTATTTCAAGTAGTCTTGCAGCTTCTAAAATAGTAGCGCCTTGTTCTACTTCTAATTGCTTATCATTTATAGTAATAGTAACTAAACTCAAAAACTCCACCTCTTTCTTTAAATTTGGCACAATTATTTCTTTATTATTGCATCTACTGGACAGCCACTGAAGCATGCGCCGCATTTAACACATTTAATTTGATCGATAACATGCAGCTGTTTAACTTTGCCACTAATACAGGATACAGGGCAGTTTCTTGTACATTTAGTACATCCAATACATTTATCTGTAATTTCATAACGAAGTAAATTTTTACAAACTCCTGCTGGACAAGTTTTATCTTTTATATGAGCTTCAAATTCCTCTTTAAAGTATTTCATTGTACTCAATATAGGGTTAGGTGCAGTTTGTCCAAGGCCGCAAAGGGATGTATTTTTTATAGTTTGTGCTAATTCAGTTAGTTTTTCTAAATCCTGTGGAGCACCTTGACCGTTACTTATTCTTGTTAATATTTCTAGCAGACGTTTATTTCCAACTCTGCAAGGTGTGCATTTTCCGCAAGATTCTTCTACAGTAAATTCTAAATAGAATTTAGCTATATCAACCATACAGTTATCTTCATCCATAACTATCATTCCACCTGAACCCATCATAGATCCAATAGAAGTTAATGATTCATAATCTATAGGAATATCTAAATTTGATGCAGGTATACATCCACCAGAAGGTCCTCCAGTTTGTACTGCTTTGAATTTACGACCATTTTTGATGCCACCGCCTATGTCAAATATTATTTCTCTAAGAGTTGTTCCCATAGGAACTTCTACAAGTCCTACATTGTTTATTTTACCAGCTAAAGCAAAAACTTTTGTTCCTTTAGAAGTTGCAGTACCTATAGAACTGTACCAGTCAGCACCGTTGTTTATTATAGCTGGAATATTTGATAAGGTTTCAACATTGTTTACACAAGTTGGTTTATTCCAAAGTCCGCTTTCAGCAGGGAATGGTGGTTTATTTGTAGGTTCACCACGGCAGCCTTCTACAGAATGAATTAAAGCCGTTTCTTCACCACATACGAAAGCTCCAGCTCCATATTTTATATCTATATTGAAGTTAAATCCTGTACCTAAAACGTTATCACCTAAAACACCAACTTCAATGGCTTGTTCAATAGCTATTCTA
>CAZKOJ010000253.1:0-3280 GCA_964554365.1 uncultured Clostridium sp.
AACTAAATCTGCAAAAATGAAAGAGTATATAAATTTAGGAATAAAAATCTCTAATTCAGATTTAACAGTTTTAATAACGGGAGAAAGCGGCACAGGAAAAGAAGTTTTAGCTCAATCGATACATAATGCATCGTCTAGAGTCAAACAACCTTTTGTAGCTATAAACTGTGCAGCTCTACCTGAAAATCTTCTTGAAAGTGAGCTTTTTGGATATGAAGGTGGTTCTTTTACAGGAGCTTTAAAAGAAGGAAAGATAGGTCTTTTTGAACAGGCAAATAATGGAACTATATTTTTAGATGAAATTGGAGATATGCCTTTATCACTTCAAGCCAGAATACTAAGAGTGCTTCAAGAGAGGCAGGTTATGAGAATAGGATCTCAAAGTGTTATAGACATAAATGTAAGGGTGATTTCTGCTACAAACAGAAATCTTATAGATATGGTTAAAAATGGTGAATTTAGAGAAGATTTATTTTATAGATTAAATGTGCTTCCTATAAACATACCTTCTTTAAGAAGTAGACCTGAGGATATAATTCCCATGATGAAGAGTTTTATGAAGAATAAAGGTTTAGATTTTTCTAAAGAAGTTCAGCAACTCTTTATGAGTTATAATTGGCCGGGAAATGTACGAGAACTTCAAAATGTAGCGGCTTACATAGAACTTATGAGTGAAGATACAGTTGCTTTAGAGAATCTTCCCTTTTACATATTAAATGTTGATATAGACTTTCAAAAAGAGCTAAACACTATAGAAAGTAAAGTAAGTCTTTACAAAGCTATAGAAATAATGAGAATTATACAGGAAAGAAATTTGTGTAACATGGGTGTAGGCAGAAAACATTTAGAGGACATATTAAGAAGCAAAGGTACGATAGTTACAGAGGCTGAAATAAGAAGAATTTTAAGCATATTAAATGAGCTATTATTAATAAGCGCCAATGTAGGTAGAAAAGGTAGTGAACTTACCATAAAGGGGAAAAATTTTATTAAATGGGTGCAAAACAGGATAGAATAACAACCTATTTAACCAATAAAACAAAGAAGAATCACACATTCTTCTTTGTTTTTTTAAATTTACAGATTGGCATGGTAATTGCTAAATATAAAAAGTAGAACAAAACATTGGAGGGATAGTTATGAAAAAACCGCTTATAGGAATAGTTGGAAACTTATTATTTGATGAAGGTGGCATGTTTCCAGGGTATGAAAGAGCATATGTAAACAATGATTATGTACAAACTGTAGTAATGGCAGGAGGAGCACCATATATACTTCCTCTAATTTCAGATTATGAAGCTGTAAAACGTCAGGTGGAAACTATGGATGGTATAGTGATATCTGGTGGATATGATGTAAACCCTCTTGTATATGGTGAAGAACCAACACAAAAGCAAGGCTTTATATGTCCAGAAAGAGAGCAGTATGATTCAATGGTTATTAAAGCTGCTATGGAATTAAAAAAACCTATAATTGGTGTCTGCAGAGGGCTTCAAATTTTAAATGCTACATTAGGAGGAACTCTATACCAAGACTTATCTTTTATAGATGGATGTTATATAAAACATGTTCAAAGTTCTAGACCTGATGTAGCTGGTCACACAGTAAATGTAGAAAAGGGAACAAAATTATATGACATTTTAGGAGAAGAAATTTTAACTAATAGTTTTCATCACCAAGCTGTAAAGGATTTAGCACCTGGTTTTAAAGTTGCAGCAAGAGCAAAAGATGGAGTTATTGAAGCTATAGAAAAAGAAGATGGATTTGTAATAGCACTTCAATGGCACCCTGAAATGATGGCTAGAAAAGGAAATGAAATCATGCTTAATTTATTTAAAAAATTAGTAGAAGTATCAAGTAAGGAGGACTAAAAATGGGAGATAAGAAAAAATTAGGATTATGGAGTATAGTTCTATTAGGTCTTAATGCAGTTATAGGTTCTGGTATATTTTTATTACCTGGAAAAGCTATGAAAATTATGGGCCCAGGGAGTATATGGGTATACTTATTTGATATGATACTAGTTATGGCAATGGCTCTATGTTTTGCAGAAGCAGCAGGAATATTCAATAAAAATGGTGGCCCTTATGTTTATGCAAGAGAAGCATTTGGTGAATTTGTTGGTTTTGAAGTTGGGATCATGAAATGGGCAGTGGGAATTATTGCCTGGGCAACTATGGCAGTTGGTTTTCCAACAGCTTTAGCTAAAGTGTGGCCAGCAGCGGCACAGCCTTCAACAAAAAACATGATAGCAATTTTAATACTTGTAGTTTTAGGATGTGTAAATATATTAGGTGTTAATGCAGCAAAGTATATGAATAACATTATAACTGTAGGTAAGTTAGTACCTTTAATTTTCTTCGTAGCAGTAGGTATTTTCTTTATAAAAGGTGGTAACTTTGTACCAATGTTCCCATCAAAAGTAACAGGAGCAACTTTTGGCTCAGCAGCAATACTTATATTTTATGCTTTTACAGGATTTGAATCTATAGCTGTAGCAGCAGAGGACATGGATAATCCTCAGAAAAACCTTCCAATAGCAATTGTAATTACTATGATTTTAGTTTCTATTATATATGTATTAACTCAAACTGTAGCCATAGGTACTTTAGGTTCTAAATTAGCAGTTAGTGCTACTCCAGTAGCGGATTCAGCGGCTACTTTCTTTGGTGGTTTTGGAGGAATACTTGTTACTGCAGGAACTTTAGTATCAATAGGTGGTATAAATATAGCCGCTTCTTTTATCACTCCAAGATCAGGAGTAGCTCTAGCAGAAGACGGATTGTTACCCAAAGCAATTGCAAAGAAAAACAAGGCAGATGCTCCATATATAGCTATTATAGTAACTGTATTACTTGCTATTCCTATAGTTATATCAGGAAGCTTTACTCAATTAGCAGCTATAAGTGTTGTTTCAAGATTTGCACAGTATATACCAACTTGTCTTTCAATTCTAGTTTTTAGAAAGAGAAAAGATTTGCAAAGTACTTTTAAAGTGCCTTTTGGACCTGTGTTTCCTATATTGTCTGTAGTGGTAAGTTTGTGGCTTTTAACTCAAGCAAACAAAGTACAAATAATTTGGGGTCTTGGAGCATTACTTATAGGAATTCCATTATACTTTATAATGAAAAATGCCAATAAAAATTCACAAGATACAGCAGCATAATAGACAGCCTCACTTTCTAAAGTGGGGCTGTTTTAAAATTGCATAATAAGCGTATTACGACGCAAATTTAGAGTGGCCTACGCTTGAATATATTATTCAAAAAACCGTCCGTTT
>CAZKOJ010000254.1:0-3205 GCA_964554365.1 uncultured Clostridium sp.
ATTCAAGTAACTTTTATAAATATGAGCAGTGAAACTACAATTATATTAATTATATCTTCAATAATCGGGGGTGTTATTGGAACCATTTCTAGAACTGTTTTTATATATATGTTTGCCATAAAACAAATAAATATAAAAATAGCATTTATAACAGTATTTATTATAATTGCATTCATTTCCTGTACACCATCTTTTTATTATTATATAACAGAAAATCAAAATATTTTTACAGATGAATTAGTTTTAATTTTATTGTCAGCAGAATCACTTGGAATGAGTTTTTGCTATTATTCTTATAAAAAATGTTTAGAATTTAATTTTAAACTCATGAATAAGAAGAAAGAACTTGCAAAAAATTAAGCTATAAAAAAACATCATAGGCTTCAATCTATGATGTTTTTTATTTTAGTCTCTTACATATTCTGTTTATATTCTGCAATATCCTCAATGGAAACAACAGTCATATCATGTTCTTTAGCAAAATTAACTATCTGCGGTAGGCGAGCCATAGTTCCATCAGGATTTGTAAGTTCACACAAAATTCCTGCAGGTTTATATCCTGCTAAACTCATGAGATCAACAGTTCCTTCTGTATGACCACGTCTAGCTAAAACACCGCCTGTACGTGCACAAAGTGGGAAAACGTGACCAGGATGACATAAGTTTTCAGGTTTACAGTCATCTTTTACAGCAGTAAGAATTGTAGTAACTCTATCAGCAGCAGAAACTCCTGTAGTTACCCCTTCTTTAGCTTCAATTGAGATAGTGAATGCAGTTTCATACTTACATGTATTATTAAATACCATTTGAGGCAAATCTAATTTCTTAACTTTTTCATCTGTTAGACAAAGACAAACAATACCACTACATTCCCTAATTAACATAGCCATTTGAGGTGTTGTAATGGTTTCAGCAGGGAAAATAAGATCTCCTTCATTTTCACGATTTTCATCATCAACAAGAAGTACGCCCTTACCTTGTTTAAGATTGTCCAATGCTTTTTCTACACGTTTTAAAGAATTACCAAACTGAGTTAATATTGATTCATTCATTAAAATCCCCTCCAAATTATAATAAGTTTTACATAAAGCACCTGGAATTTTTTGAATTGTATGTATATTATTTTTCTGTGAAATTTAACTGTGACTACAATATAATACTTACACATCTATTTTTAACACTTTTACCTAAATAACCCATAAAAAAATCCCCTTAAGCAACCTTAAGGGGATTTGAAAACACAATAAACATACATAATAAAAAATACGTATACTTGTATTCACCTTCTTTCATCCAGACTATACTGTCGGCTTCGGAATTTAACCGAATCTGCCTTATGGCTTGCGGGCTATACCGCCGATAGGGAATTTCACCCAACCCCGAAGGATACTTTATATAACTTTATTATTAATGTAACACTTGAATTTTCCTTTGTCAAGCCAAAAAATCAATTTATATCCAAATTAGGCATCCATAGCTTATGTACTGTATACTATTCTCAATTAATAAATTTCACGCTTTGCGTGGCCCATTAGGGCTTTTATAGATAGTGAATATTGAATGGTTTTAACTTTGATTCGCTCGTTAAAAAACTAAATTTTTCACTCTCTTTTTAAACTCTTTTATTGAAAAGATTTTTTGCAAGCGAAAAGGTTTAAAACTTAGCCAGCCCAAAGTTGTGGTTACTTTGGCTGGCTATTTTAATCATGAACTTAAAGATTAATAGTCTTATTATCGCCATTCATTGAGCAAAAATTTGCAATGGCATTCTCAATATAGAAAATTTCAAAAATCTCATCTTCTACAGAATACATATTTTTCAACGCTGGCATTGTCTCTAGTGCCTGAGCTTTTGCTTCCATTTTTGTACAGAATACAGCTTTGCCACTTAGGCGTAACCATCTTAAATCCTTAGTTGTTGCACAAATTTCAATATTTGAATTTGTCATTAACTGTGCATAAAATGGTTTTTTATTGCTTGTAGCAAAGCAAAGTTTACCTTCATATTCCATTACAAAACTAAACGGACGAACCCTTGGCTGGTTGCCATCAATTGTGGAAACAAAAAATACCCCACATTCATTAAGGAACTTAAAAACTTCATTCATAGTAAAACCTCCATAAACATAATTATTTTTTTTATTACTTATAATATAATTATATGTGTTGGTAATAAAATAACAAGTATGCAGTTATTTATTACTAAGTAAGCATTTTATGAGTATTGGAGATTTAAGCATGAAAGATATGATAACTTTTTCAATAGAAAATGATTTTTGTCCTGTAGCATCTGCATTAAAGGTTATAGAAGGCAAGTGGAAGTTACCAATACTTTGGGTACTTTCTCAAAATGGGACACTTCGGTATAACTAATTAAAGAAAAGTGTTCTAGGAATAACCAATATGATGTTAACAAGCTCATTAAAGGATCTTGAGCAAAGTGGACTTGTTAACAGAATACAGTACAATGAAATACCACCACATGTTGATTATTCATTAGCCGAATCCGGAAAAAATCTTTTACCAGTTCTTGATGAATTGGCAAAATGGGGCCAGGAATTAATACGAATCAAAAAGGAGTTATAATGCATGTAAAGCTAGTGACATTCTTTTGGTGGAGATTTTGACTTTAATACAAAACTGGACTTAGCAATAATTTATTTAATATTACCAACCAATAAATTAATTGAAACAACTACTAAAAGCCGAATAATTTTCAAAATACCATATTATTCAAGATGAAACAATAAGAAATTATGAAAAAGGCTTGCAAATTTTACAGGCCTTTTTCAACTATAGTTGAAAGTGATTAATGGGTAATATAAGCGTATTACGACGAAAGTGGTACCGTGAATTTTAACTGTATTGCAGCTGCTATATATTGCTCAGCTTCCATACAGTTAAAATTTACATGCTTCTTCTGTTACAAGATCCAAATTATTCCATTCATCCAGAGGACTGATAAGTCCTCACGCCGGAGGCTTTAAATTTCATTAGGTATTTATATTTTAACGTTTTTCCTGAATTAATAGTTAGTGCGTAGCACTCAGGTTATTAAAAAGCTTCAGGCGGGCTTTTAATCACGTCCTAAACTTAAAAGTAACTATACATCTGCGTAGCTCCACTTAATTTAACCATAAAAATCAGGAATATCAGATACAATAGTTATTAGATAAAACTTAAAAAATTAAGTACTTTCTGCCTG
>CAZKOJ010000255.1:0-3194 GCA_964554365.1 uncultured Clostridium sp.
TCACTACGAGTGGAAAACACAATCATTAATTCAATCATAATTATAATTATTATTTTTTCAAAGAGCCTCTGCTCACTTCTTTGTATTAACAGTAACCTTCTTGTCTTTTAAAATTTTTGTATTTAAGCCATCATAAGTTCCAACCATAAGATTTCTCGCTTTACCAATGTTGAATATACGTATATGCCCATTTAAGTCATCATATTTATGGGGAAGCCTATCAATTTCATTGCCATCAACTTCCTTTGCTTCACTGCCTTCTGCCATTACATATATAGATGTATCATATGGATGTCTTAGGCTTTCTTTACCAAAATATTTTTGATTATATCTTATAATTAAATAATCACCATCTATAAAATAATCTTTAATAAGTACACTTCTATCCTTATCATTAATTAATTCTATTGGTTTTACATTATTAACATCTAATTTAAGCGGTGGTAATTTATTACTGTTTTTTTTAGTTTTATAAGCTGGTATAATAGTTACATTTTTCATATCCTGATTAGAAATAAAGTTTAACGTCCATTTATCGCCAACCTCTTCACTGCCGCAGCATAATCCATTTCCTTTGTCATCCAAGACTATAAACTCTAACTCAGCACTGTCATTATCCATAGTATTAAATTTTCCTTCTCCTTTTATAGTTACAGTAAGTGGTGAAATTGTTACAGTTGAAATTTCCACATTCACTCCATTTATATCTAATTTAGTATTTATTTTTTCTTCACAAGTCTTTTCCGCTTGTTTACTTTTATCAAGTAAGAAACGAACTCCCCAATCTCCTGATTTACCAAACAATTCTGATATACTTATATCTATATTCATTTTATTTGGTATATTGTCTTCTGATAAATTAATCTTTTTTAATACTCTAATAGTATTTTTATCTATACACTCCCAGGAAGCCCCTGCACCTGTACTTGCACTTTTTCCATTAATCTTCATTGATGTTGGTATTAAAAGCGCCTCCATATAGTCATCTTTAATTTCTTTATTGTTATTTTTTACAATAAAATTTAAGAAAAGCTTATTATTGTCAGCTACTGCACTTTCGAAAGTAACATCAATTCCCTGGCAAGATTTTTTCTTACCAATTATATCAATATAATTAGCATATTTATCATTAATTCTAACTAAATCTTTTTTGAACAATTCTCCAATTATTGGTATATTAGATGCTAAAGCTGGTTTTACAACTATAGCAGAAGATATACAAATAAACAAAATTGCAGCTGCTGCAGAAATTTTTTTATTCTTTGTTAATCCTTTTTTACCCGTTAATTTTTTCTTGTTTATAGATTTTTTTAAATTCTTTTTGACTTTTTCTTTTTCTATTTCACTTGCAGCAATTTCTTCAAATTCACTTTCATCTATATCAATAATATTTAACATTTCATAAATGTCTTGCATATTAAATTACCCCCAAATTTAAACTTGATGCTTTTTCTTTAAGTTTTATTTTTCCTCTATAAATCCTGTTATCTACTGAAGCTTTTGTAATATTAAGCTTTTTAGCTATATCCTGAGATTTATATCCAAGAAAAAATTTCAAAATAAAAATATTTTTATCAACGGTTCCTAATCTGTTAATTAATTCTATTATCTCTTTTCTATTTTCTATAGTGATAACTTCATC
Organism: uncultured Clostridium sp.; assembly: GCA_964554365.1. Taxonomy (GTDB): domain Bacteria; phylum Bacillota; class Clostridia; order Clostridiales; family Clostridiaceae; genus Clostridium_AM. Next base: position 1,643 of record CAZKOJ010000255.1, read on the forward strand.
CTCTACAAGATTTTCATCCTTTCCTTCAATATCAGATAATGTTGTCTCTAAGTTTTTTACCTTAGCCCTATAATAATCAATAGCTTTAAACTTAGCTATAACATAAATCCATTTCTTAAAATCTACAGCATCACCGTTAAATTTATTTGCATTCTTCCAAATGGAAAGAAATACATCATTTATACATTCCTCTATAATCCCCTCATCTCCAATTGGACCAAGAATCTTGTATACTGTTCCTTTTACTAACGGTAGATAATTATCCACAATGTAATTTAAAGCATCCTCCTTTTCATTTTTTAATCTTTGTATATAATTTTTTTCCTCTGATTTCATAAAATATCTCCTTATTAAAGGTATTGTTGTAATATTGTTTATACCTTATATAACGAATAAGAATAAGATATATTCTCAAATTTTTCTATTATTTAAAATTTACCATATATAGCTACACTGCTTCTCTCCATTTGTATCCATGATACCAAACCATATATCACATTTGTATGCCATATTATATATTTTCCAATTTAAAATCTATAGTAAATGTTCATATTTTTTCGATAAAAAAAGATGTCATTCAAGACACCCTTCTCATCAATTGGGACTTTTTTATTTTTACTTGGTGATACGCTCTCACCAATTCTTACTTTTATTTTAACATCTTCACCCTAAAAATAAGCTATCCTTTAAAGAGTGAAAGTAATATGTAAATTTCAACTGTATGGAAGGTGATATATATTGAGAAGAAACATTAGAACTTCTAAATGAAGCGACTAGTTTCTGAACAATATATAGGAACTGCACTACAGTTAAAGTTTACTGTACCACTATAGTATTTTTAAACTTTTTTCTTAACTTTATTTAGAGCATATACTAATGTTATAATCCAGAGCATATCCCCTATTGTGTTTTCCCATAGAATAGGGATTCCCATATTCCACATTATATATTCTATTATAGACATAGTAGATGCTATAATTATTAAACTCATTCCTATTTTGTTTATGTTTTTTTTACTCATAAACCCTATAGTAAAAAATAATATTATAGTATTAATAGCAATATAAATCCAATATATATATACATCTTCTACGAACATCATAGTATAACCACAATCAGAACTTTGGATTAAGCATGTACATTTATACATAATAAAACTATATAGTAATGCCAATACTCCTGCTACTATAAACATATAAGAAAATTTTATATTATCTCGTCTCATAAATATATACAGTACAGTTAGAGCTATTAATGGTACACCAATTAAATTCGTAAAAAATAAAGGCTTTAATAAATAGAGATGATTTATGTTATGAACTAAAAATAGTATTAAAAGTGTAATATACCTAAAACTCATAGTAAGTATTGTAATTAAAGCTATCGTTCTAATTTTTTTAGGTGAACGACAACTTCAATGAAAACTTCTAAATAAAAGCATAATCACAATAACTAGTAAGGAAATATAAATATAAAATCCCATAGTATTGCCCCCTATTTATATTATTACTACTTATATGTATTATAAAAGTTTAATTTATATGACTTAAAA
>CAZKOJ010000256.1:0-3175 GCA_964554365.1 uncultured Clostridium sp.
TATTCAAAAATACCTACCTCCTCCTATGCAACTTCCTTGTTGCGGGAGGAGCTTGCGCCTTCCATGGCACAAATTACGGTATTTTTGAAACGTAAAGCAAAGAACTTCTAAAAATTTGCTCAAATGTTTCTTCTGGATATATTTAAGCTTCTGTCCACTCTAAATTTTGCATTGAATATACTTTTTACTTTTACATATATAATTTCCATTCATTTAATCTTACATTCTTCCCTATATTTTCATAATGTAAATTCTATGTTTACCTGATAGAATTTAATTAGAATTTATAAGGAGCGTGGTAATATTGAAAAAAATATTGAGTCTAATGGCTGCAGCTGTTATTACTGTAGGTGTTTCAAGCACAGCTTATGCAAAAAATAGCTACAATGTTAACAGACTATACGGGGTTGACAGATATGAGACCTCCGCTAGTATTTCAAATGAATTTAATAATGGTACATTACAGAGTGTAATAGTTGCAAGCGGAAGGGATTTTCCTGATGCTTTAGCTGGAAGTGTGCTTTCTAAAAAATTAAATGCACCAATAGTACTGGCAGGCAATAATATAAGTGAAAGTGGAGATTGCATACAATATATAAATACTCACTTAGATAAGAACGGAACGGTATATATCTTAGGTGGGCAAGCTTCAGTAAACGAAGAATTCGTAAACTATATGAATGCACAAGGATATAAAAACTTTGTAAGACTTGGTGGACGAGATAGATTTGATACTAATAAATATATAGTAAATTTCATGAATGTTGAAAAAAGCACCCCTGTAGTTATAGCAAACGCCTATGGTTTTGCTGATGCACTTAGTGTATCAAGTATTGCAGCTTCAAAAGGTTATCCTATAATAATGACATCAAATGCCAACTTATCACCTGAAGCTAAAGATATGATTAAAAATATTGATCCAAGCCAAATATATATAATAGGTGGATATGCATCTGTAGGCGATAGCGTTATTAATGAAATAAAAGCTCTACTTCCTTCCTTAGATAGCAATAAAATAACAAAATTAGCAGGACAGGATAGATATGAAACTTCATTAAGTGTGTGTAAATATTTTGATTTAGACACTGATACAGCTGTACTTGCAAATGGTACAAACTTCCCTGATGCATTATCTGGAAGTGCACTAGCTGCAAAACTAAATGCACCAATAGTACTTACAGATGGACAAGATATAACTAAACAAAGAGATTTTATGGATAGTAAAAGCTATAAAAATCTAATTTTACTTGGAGGCTTTGGTTCAGTAGATTTCCCAGTAGAATATTCATTAAAAGGACCAGATAATATAACAGCCAAAGAGAAGGATTATATTAATAAATTATTAGGTTTTTGTGAAAATTATACAACTGAAAGCACAAATGCTTCAAATTATACTGATGACATTTTCAATGAGATTATGTCTGAAGATACTTTAGCTATCCTAGAAGATCCTAATAAAATGGCTGATGGCCTAGATAGCTTTATCCAAGCCTACAAAAATTTTAATACTTATTTAGAAAAATATAAACAAAATTTAATTAACTTAAGAGATGGAGCATCTAATCTGCAAAATCTAAATGGACTTGAATCTCTTAAAGCAGCCTATGTAAACAATATTAATGTTGATATCCAAGGTACAGATAAGTTTGTTAACTTAATAAATTCCTATGTAGATGTTTTTACAACACTAAAGGATGCCATTAATTCTAATGACATGAATAAAATTGAACAAGTGGTTCAAAAATTAGAACAAGTTAATATGGATGATGTTAATGAAATTACAAGCCTAGGAAATGGACAGCAAGGGATTAATAGTTTAAAAGAAAAACTAATAAAAATAAAAAATAGTATGGAATAAAAAACATACTACGTATAAAATTTTAAATAGCCAAAAGCTAAAATTTTCCTGAAATTCCTACTATCCACTAAAAATAACTTTGCATAGCAAAGTTATTTTTTTATTTACTTATAATTTTAGAAAATATGCAAATAATAATGCTGTACAAAATAATAAAGGAGATGTGTATATGAAAACTTTAGATGTTATTGCACTAATATTAGTTGTTATAGGTGCTATAAACTGGGGACTAATAGGTTTCTTTGGATTTGATTTGGTAGCCGTATTGTTTGGCACGATGTCTGGTTTTACTAGAATAGTTTATGTCCTTGTTGGTATAGCTGGTTTATACGCCTTTTCATTCTTTGGTAGAGATAGAGACAGAGATATCGATAGAAGAGAAGTTAAATAGTTATTAAACTTGTTACAATAAAGAGAAGTAGAGGGTTTTTTTAAAACCCTCTACTTCTCTTTATTTATATATTATCTATTCTCTATTTAAGCTCTTTTTTTATTCCTTTATTTAAAGTGTTTTCATAATCTATAAATTCATAAACATCTTCTTCAAATAAACTGCTGAAATTTGCCAATTCTTTTAAAGAAATATCTTCTATAGCCTTATTCTTCTCTTCACAATAAAGTACTATTTCCCCTATTACTTTATGAGCATCTCTAAATGCCATACCTTTATTCACAAGGTAATCTGCTGCTTCTGTAGCATTTAAAAAACCTTTTTTTACTGCATTAAAGGTATTTTCTTCTTTAATTTTTAATGAGGAGAGCATACCACTCATTATTTTCAAACAGCTTAATACTGTATCTAAGGAGTTAAAAAACTGTTCTTTATCTTCCTGCATATCCTTATTGTAGGCAAGGGGTATGCCCTTCATAGTGGTAAGCAGTGCCATGAGTGAACCGTATACTCTCCCTGTTTTGCCTCTTATCAATTCTGCAGCATCTGGATTCTTTTTTTGAGGCATGATACTGCTTCCTGTTGAAAACTCATCATCTATTTGAATAAAGTCAAATTCCTTACTACTCCATAGAATTAGTTCTTCACTTAAACGACTTAGGTGCATCATAGTTATAGAAAAACATGATAAAAGCTCTATAACGTAATCTCTGTCACTTACTCCATCTAAGAAATTATCCACTGGCTTTTTAAAACCTAATTCTTTAGCAATATCACTCCTATCTATATTGTACGTAGTTCCTGCTAAAGCACAACATCCAAGTGGACTTTCATCCATAATTTCTATGGCATTTTCTACTCTCTTTTTATCTCTACATAACATATTATAGTAAGCCATAATATGATGTTTAAAGGTAACTACTTGA
>CAZKOJ010000257.1:0-3110 GCA_964554365.1 uncultured Clostridium sp.
ACCAGAATTATTAGCAGCAAAAGTAGAACATCTCAAACATAAGCTATTGCCTAAATATAAGATTAAAACGGTTTGTTTGTCATTGGAAGATATGTAGGAGCTAAAAACTAATATGAATTTTTAATTCAAATTAATCCCAACGTTCCCTCCGTAATTCGTAAGCATTCTGATTGACAAAATGAAGTATTGAAGGAAATGAATCAGCAAGCAATATTCCAACTAATACTCCGATAACAAATATGGTTACTGAGAGGATACATATTATTGGATTTTCCTTAATTATATTCTTAATATCTCTTCTATATTCCTCAAAAAAAACTAGTGGGAACAGGGCGAAAGGAGCAACTAAAACAATCATTGTTAATACAGATGGTATTTCCCGTTCAATTTGAGTTACGTTCATTAGCGTAAGCTCCAAACCTAAAGAAAGACCCCACAGAAAACATAAAAATCCCACTAATATCTTTAAAGTTACTACATCCTCTGTATGGCGACACTTATTAATAAAAAAGATTATTGTGCTGAAGAGAATTAAGTATGAAAGAAAATATGCCTCGCTCAAATTAAAAACTACCGCTATGATTAGAGAAAAAAATGAAGATAGATATATTAATGTCCGTTGTAGAGCCGTAGACTTATTTTCTGTTCTTTTATTTATAAAATACAAAACCAACATAACAACGGTATAGATCGTTAAAGGAATTGCCAATTTCATTAATAAATACAATAATGTTGTAACAGCTACAACAGCCACACCGAGTATTGCTGGACAAAGGATTATAATTATTATTACTAAAAGAATGATTATTATTTGCATAGTTCTTGATTTAGAGTTTTAGTTACTAAAAAAATATTTACGTGACATACCCCAATTTTCAGATGGATATATGGAAGAAATATTCTAACAATTAATCTTTTATACACCTAACGGAGAAAAGAGAGCTCACACGAAAATCTGAAGCCATAAAAGAAAAAGATGGTTCAGAATAATTTAAATAAAATATAAAAGTATATACTGTATTATATCCATCATATGTATGGAAACCACCAAGTGTTGATGACCACCATTCACAACTAATTCCCAGAGGAGTTGCATATTGAGTATTGAAAAAGGTAGGCAGTGCTGAGAAACCAGACTTATTAAAATATATTGGGTAATCAGAATTACCGATCACACCAGTGAACGTAGAATTATTATTCCAATCTCCAGTAACTAATGATTTTGCTATATTATTACCATAAGAAGTTCCATCAAAATTATAACCATTTAAAATTAGATAATTTTTAAGTGCGTTCCATTCGTCTTTTGATGGAATATGCCATCCTTTTGGACATAAATTTCCGTGTTTAATTACATACACATTGTATAAACAGCCATTGACAGCATAATTATTCTTATCATCTAAAACCCATGTACAGGCTTCATTTGGATAGTTTACATAAACTTCCTCCTTTTTTACACAAGGAATTGACGTTCCATCATTATACATTGTAGTACGAAGGTTTTGCCTTAACCAGTATTGAGAACCGATTTTTACTGTCTCATATTCATTTTCTTGAACGTCTTTTACTTTGCCACAATTTGGAAAATCTGGAACTACAACCTGTGCTTCTTCACTACTGTATGATAATCCTAAAGAATTTATAGCAATTGCTCTCACATAGTAAGTTGTGTTAGGACTTACAGGCGCTGTACATGAAAAGTTTCCAGTATCAAATCCCTCACTTTTCCTTTCAAAAAAAGCTTTGCTCCCAGAATTTGCATCATATGTAGGATTTTTGTTTACGCTCCAAATTAAACCCCTAGATTGTACAGGATAACCACCAGTTTCTGCTATGTTGCTACTACAAGTAATTGCATTTGCAGAAGTATATATGAGCTTACAACCGGAAAGCGTAGGTTTCGAAAGTGATTTACCTTTTTGCTCAATTCTGACTTTTACAATTTCATTTTCAGTTGATATGGTTAAATAAGTGAATCTATTTAAGTTATATACTGGATTCACTAGAACAGAAATTATAATTTGACAAGTAGTGTTAGCCGAACCACTCCTTTGATTTAAAGAGCACCAAGAATCATCATCCAATTTCGCATTCCAATTCAGATTTGTTGAGAAATTTACATTTTTAGATTCACTCGTCTCATTAAATTCAATAATAACCCCAGATGATAGTTGAAGATAAGGTGTTTCTTTTTTTGAACATCCGACAAGGGTAGTAAAAAAACAAAATGTTAGAAAAAGTTTTTTCATACTATTTATTATCCTATGCACCACAAATACATACAAATACTTCAATAAAAGACACTTCTGATGTATATATTTATCTGAATCCAAATTTAAATTCTTAAAAAATTTATACAAATCCTAGGACAGATACACTTTTCAGATTTAAAATTTAATTTTGTAGAGCGGGTTTACTTCTATATAATAATAGAATGCCCTTAAAGTTTTAAAATGAAATTAAATACTTATTACCTTAAAAATAGTCATCGGTACGAATTACAAGAAACATTACTTCACCTCCTATTGAAAGCAGAAGAAGGTGTTGATATAATACCGAATGAAAACAACGATGTCTTGTTTTAGGGAGTCCGCTATTTTTATTCTATCGACAGCACATAAATAGTATGTTTTTATGTCATCCACAAAACAATAATACCATTATTAAAGTTGTATTTATTCGTTTTACACGAAATATTACCGCACCTCCTATTGAAAGCAGAGGAGGTACCGATGTAATAGCGAATGAAATGCAGATGAAGATTCGTTACTTAGATGGATTAGCCGGAGGCGCACACTGTGTACCCAAAAGGATTTTAGGTGTGGGGGGTGGCGATGATTGCAGGAGTTTTTTAGCGTAATGAGCGCAAAGTGGGTAAATCCGGTGCACGCATCGCACACCCCCACACCTATATCTGAAAAAAGGGTACACAATGTGCGTCCCCTTATACCAAATGTTTTACCATTGTTTTACCCGCAAAAAACAAAAAGTGCTGTAATTTTATCAATTACAACACTTTACGTCTTTTTCTTCGTGGTGCCACCAGGAATCGAACCGGGGACACAAGGATTTTCAGTCCTTTGCTCTACCAACTGAGCTATGGCACC
>CAZKOJ010000258.1:0-3110 GCA_964554365.1 uncultured Clostridium sp.
CGGCTGGTAAAATTTTAAGAAAACCCTTTATTTCCAATGGGTTAAGGGTTATAATAAAAATAGAGAATGGCTATTTTGCAGTGGTTGAACCTTAACATAGGATGTATTTAAATTTATGTTATAATAGTATTGTGAAAATTTGGGATGAACCATTGATGATGAGACAGGGAGTACAGTTAGTGGCAACATCAAAAAGCACTTGTTTAACAGCAAGTGCTTATTTTTTACATAATGAGGGAATGTATCCAGATAACGGGAGTTGACCTTCTTTTATTCTGTTTACAATTACCATATAATATTTATAAATTTTAATCTTTATTAGCTTGAAGCTGTTGTTTTAATAATTGATAGCGAAATAGTTTATCATCAATTTTAGTTAGCGTATTCTTTAAATCTGCAATTTGACTTTCTACTCTTTTTCTATGTTCTATAAGCATAGCATCTCTTTCAAATACGGTTGAATCACCTGCTTCCATAAGAACAGCATAATGTTGTAAATCTTTTAATTGCATGCCAGTATTTTTAACTTTTATTAAAAAATTTATCCATTCTATATCAAAATCAGAATAAATCCTATAGCCGTGTTCGTCCCATGAAATATTTTTAATTAAGAGTTGTTTTTCATAAAAGCGCAATGTATGTTCACTTAATCCTGTTAATTTAGAAACTTCTTTGATATTGAACTGATTTTTCATTTATTTCTCTAATAGTAAGAAGAAATCAGAATATAAACCAAGTGTTCCCAAAATAAATTTATATAGTTTACAACTACGCAAGGGGGTTTTTGTATGAAAGTTATAGGGATAAATGGAAGTGCTCGTAAAAATGGGAATACATCAATATTAATTCAAACAGTGTTTGAAGAATTAGAAAAACAAGATATAGAAACAGAATTGATACAACTATTTGATAAAGAAATTAAAAGTTGTAATGGTTGTTTTGCTTGTAAAGAAAATAGAAAATGTATTATTAAAAACGATGCTTTTAATGAATGTTTTCATAAAATGATTGAGGCAGATGGTATTATTCTCGGATCGCCAGTTTACTCAGCTGATATATCATCTAAGATGAAAGCTTTTATTGAACGTTCAGGAGTCATTATTGCAACTAATCCTGAATTACTTAAATATAAAGTAGGTGCTTCTGTCGTGGCAGTTCGTCGTGGTGGTGGAATGACTGCTGTAGATACTTTAAATCATTTTTTACTAAACAAAGAAGTTCTGTTGGTAGGTTCTACTTATTGGAATATGGTTTATGGGAAAGAAATTGGTGATGTTTTAAAGGACGAAGAAGGTATGGAAAACATGAAAAATTTAGGACAAAATATGGCATGGTTGATAAAGAAAATTAATAGTTAATAAAAAATAATTCAGATTAATGAATTTCATAAATAATAAAGAAGAATCTTCAGATTATGATAGGTTTTCTTCTTTTTCTGTTTCTACTATTAAGGATATAATTGATTAAGATAATTAAAAATAAATTGTAAATTTTCAGATGCAAATTGGTGAGATATGGTTTAATTATAGAATATTATGAGAACATATTTTTTAAAGGAGATAAAAATTATGAATACACTACATGAACTCCCTAATATTAGTAAAGTAATTGAAAAAAACTTATTGAAATTGATATAGATACACCCCAACTGCTTGAAAATATTGGAAGTAAAGAAGCGTTTAGTAGAATTAAATTAAAAGATAATACATCTTGTGTTAATATGCTTTACGCTTTAGAAGGGGCAATAGAAGGAATTAGATGGTATTCTCTATCTAATGATATAAAGCAAGAATTAAAAGAATTTTATAAAACATTGTAAATTTATGAGGATATGTTATGAGTATAAGTAATTCATTTTTGACTTTTGCCAAAGAAGCATTAGAACAGCCAAAAGCGTGGGGAGAACTTATTGAGAAATTAGATACTGCATGTAAACTTGATAAGAAAATAGAAGCACTTGCTTATTTATCAGTATTAGCATCTGCTAGATTTGAAAGTGGTATACCATTTCATGTAAAACAAGCTAAAAAATTAGGGACAACGAAAGAAGATGTTGGAAATATTGCAATTCAAGCATTACCTAAAAATGCTTATAAACCCATAAAAATCACTTGTAATTTTTATGGTAATTCACAAGTGATTTCTAATGCTAACCAATTATTAAATTTGCACTTGAAAACAGAACACGTTGCTATAAAAGGTACTTCTTATACTTTTTAACTAGAAACTACCTATGATTGTAGATTCATTCCAAGTATTTTCCCTTGTTCTCGGATTTCTAAAGGAATCTCATTTTTAAAAGGGATTCCATCTAAAGTTAAGCTTCCAATAATAGTATATCCGCCAGCTTTAAGCACTATCTCCATTGCTTGTAGAGTACCTTTACTTTGTGTGGGAAGTTGGCTGATTGGAGATGGTGCATTACATGCTGTAACCATAGCAGCTTTTTTTCCTTTGTGCAAAGGAGTTGGTATTTCTAACCCACTTGCCGCCATTTTCTCAAAGGCAGTAAGATTTCTATCAATAAGAATTTTTAATGATCCAGACATATTTCCAAAATATGTAGGACTACCAATAATTATTGCATCAGCAGAATGAATTTTATGCCATACAGTATGTCCATCATCTTTGGGAAGAATACATTCTTTATTAGGCCTACATTGCAAACAGCTTATGCATGGCTTTATATTCATATCATATGCGTGTATCCATTCTACAGTATGCATTGAGTCAATTACTTCTTCAATACATTTCATTACACCAACTGTATATCCGTTTTTTCTAGGTGATCCATTTAAAAATAATACTTTCATGTTTAAATTTCCTCCATTTCTATTTTATAAAAGTTTGTACTATGTTATAAATATATTAATCTCAATTTTATATGAATAATAGGAGCTTATTTATACTGGTATAAATAATAATAGGATAGAAAGGGGAAGTTTAAATATGAAAACGCATCGTTATAAAGAACTTGGAAATTTTTTAAAAACTAGAAGAGCTAAAATTTCCCCATCTGAAGTGGGACTTTCACAAGGTTTAAGGCGTCGCACACCAGGCCTTAGAAGAGAAGAAGTAACATCTCTTGCGGGTATAGGATTAACTTGGTA
>CAZKOJ010000259.1:0-3010 GCA_964554365.1 uncultured Clostridium sp.
AATGGAGGTATGAAAAATGAATTATAATATTCCAGATGATTTAATGAATAATGTGGAGAAAAATCTCAGAAAACATATTAAAAATAAAACAAGGAAAAAATACATTTATAAAATGACCGCAGCTATAATTTCATTATTAACAATATTACCTGCATCAACTCTTGCCTTTGCTAAGTATAATAGCAGTATTCAACATAAGCAGGAAATAGATTTAGCTCGTAAAAACAAAAATATTACTGAAGTAAACAAAATCTTTAAATATAATAATGTTCAATTTACAATCAAGGAAATTCTGGCAGATGATACAGGCATAGAAGTTATATACGATGTATCTAATCCAAAATATTCTATTAATAAAATAAGTTTTTGTGACAAAGATAATAAAGAATTTACTAAAGATTTAGGTTACCTTTCGGGATATACCCTTCCAAATTTAAATTCAACTGATAAGGAAAAATCTTTTGGTATCTGTTTTAATAATAATACTGCAAATTATATAAAAAATAATCCTGTATCCATAAATATAAATAATCTGGTAGTAAGTGATAAAAAATCTGAGAACATTATTGATAAAGTTAGTTCACTTATCGATGATAGTAGTAATATAAAGGTTGATTGGACTTTAAAAATGCAGATACCTATGCAGCAAGTTAAAGTTATACCTGTTAATAAAGAATATTCCCTTGATATAGGTACATTAAAAATCAATTCCTTTAAAGTAAGCATCTTCAAGAACATCCTTGACTATACTTTTGTACCAAAGGATAGAAACATAGGTGAAATACAGCCTTTATTCTCTGTAAGATTAGGCAATGAATATGTAATGGATCAAGGCGGTGGTGGTGAGTACAATAGTGAAGATGGAAGTAGTATTGGAACACAAACTTTCAATTCAATATATTATAAGGACTTAAATCAGATAGGAATAAAATTAATTGGCATACGAGCTAATTATAAATCTAATAATTCAAATTTATATAAAATAGATAAAAATAATTTGCCAATGGAATTTGACTTCAATGGCGAAAAGTTTAAAATTACTTCTGCAGGCCAAAAAGGTGATTCTACTGAATATACTATAGAATACAATAAAACAGATAGAATATACAATGAACTTGATTTTGATTTTCCAGGAGTAAATTCAAGTCGATTGACTAATAATCGTGAAACTATAAAGTTTAAAGATCAGACTTCACGAGATTCAATTTATAGTTCATTGACAAAAACAGTTCCTAATCTTAAAGATATTGAACATCAGTTTGGAAATTTTCAAACTGGAGCTGTAGGAGCTACTGTTACTACAACCTCTAATAAAACAGAATTTAGGGTGTCTGCTGTTAAAAATATTATTTATAATGAAGATGAAGTAGTAATACACAAATAAAGTTATGTTTTAACCCAATGGGTGGAATTCTCTCGTCCTCTATAGATAGGACCATAAAATTTAAAAAATAATACAGCATTTGAGTAAATTACTCACTCTTTTGATTGTCATATTAAATATGAATATAGTATGAGGCTGTTGGACTAAGAATAAATACTACAATATGATGGTATGCATTTTTCAGGCAACGGCCTGCAAAGAGATAGAGTTTTGTTAGGATTGTTGTTTAGTGCCAGCCTTAATCATTTACTAGAAATACTACTAGAGCAGTCTCTAAAAGAGCTTAAACAATTATTAGAAGATTAAAGAAGCTAAAGTAAAAAAATTAATCCATGTATCAAAGTCTGGATTAATTTTTTATTTTTTTGTAACTAAAAGTTTGTTTGAAAAGCAGTTAAAAACTTTAAATTTTATTTTTAGAATACAGTTCTCTTTTGCTTTGATATACAGTTGCTGGATTATCTAAGGACTCTACAGATTTTAAAAACTCAATTTCTTTTTCATATATCATAATACTTATCACTTCCTGTCCAATATTGAATCTAAATCATCAACAATAAAAGTATCTTTTGAAAGTAAGCTTCCTGATAACATTAAATTCTTTAAGTTTTCTAAATCTAACATGGAATTATTTGCTCTTAAATTCATATTTAACATCTCCTGTAGCATATTCTAAACAGATTTACTTTACTTGTTTTATGATTATAGTTAGTACATAATTTAAGAAGAAAGTTTATCTATCGTAAATTTACAATAAATAGATCATATCTTTGTTATGCGATGTAAAAACACCCCTAAATTTAATTCATGAATTTAGGGGTGTTTGGGTAAATTGTTCGTTTTTTCAGTTGTTATGTTAAATATTAAGATTGTTCATGATTTTTTTTATAAAAATTTCTTTTTAAAATATATTCCACAGTAACAAATACCGTAACTAATATTAAGCATTCAAGTTCTAGTAAGGTAACGCTTATATTATAAACAGCAGATTTATTTAATATTAGCAATATTATAGTAAGTAGCAATGTACATACTCCTGAAATACTCCATATTAAACTACATTTTCTATTAGCCAAAGCCAATGTATTTGTATCTTTAGAAAGAGCCTCTATCTTATCATCTGAAAAACCATTAAACGTCATTGCTATAGGTATAATTAAATCTAATGTTTTGTCTATCTTTTTATATAAATTACATTTATATAAAACTCCTATGAAAATCATTATTATAGGAATACCTATATTGCAAGTCAATATTAACATATTCATATCAAAACCTCCATATATCTTATAATAATATAACTATTCTTAATACCCCTTTTGATGAACAACAAATTATAATTTCGACTAATTCTAAAGGTAATTATATCATATAATTACTTTTATTTCATTTATGTATTATTGAAACAACAATTATTGAACCAATAATAAGTAAAAAATACAAACTTGAAAGAACAATAGCTATAATAGAAAAGATTTTCTTTCTATTTTTTCTTCTTAAATCTATGATGGATAATATCAAACTAATTGTTACGAAAAAAAACATTATTAAAGGTGCAACGGCAATAAGTGTTTTAAGAGATGTCTTAAATATTAATACAGAAATTAATATAGCATATGACAAAAC
>CAZKOJ010000260.1:0-3000 GCA_964554365.1 uncultured Clostridium sp.
GTATGACGCAAAATAGGCTATCATACTGACTAGTTATTTTTTTGAATATGCCTTAAATATAAACAATAAAAAAACTTACACAAATCATTGATAAGTGTAAGTTCTCTATTTAAAAATCTCTTAACGTAAAAGTTTTTATTAACATTTCCTTTTTATTGTTTATAGGTTTCCAAAGCTCTATTCTATCTATCTTACCCATTTTATGAAATTCTTCTTTTTTAGCGGTTTCACAAGCTGCTATATATTCTCTACTACTCCATTCTCTTGTGGCAAAGTTAGTATTAGCCAAAGCTACATGTAAGTCCCAGCTATCTATATTCTCTCTTACATCAAAACCATGTAATTTTAAAGTTTCATTCATTTTTCTTGCCAATCTAATAATATAACCTTTATTTTCTATTTTTAAATTAACTGATTTATATGGAGGATCAAAACATATTGCTCCATTTATTTCAACTTTGAACTTTTTATAAGGCTTTAACATATCCCCAACTATTTTACTTAATTTCTCAATGTCTGGATCTCCTATGACTTCTAAAGTTATGTGTAAAACAGGCATATTCCTATATAACTTATACTTTCTACATATGTTTTTTTGTATTTCTTCAATAGAAGAATAAGAGTTTTTATCAAATAAAGCTACTAAATAATATCTCATACCTATCCAATCCCCCAAATCAATCTTAATAAAAATATACTACTATAAGTTTTAAGTAATATTATATCATAATATTGCTTCTATGCTGAATTTTGAAAAACAATAATTAAATTTTTTTTCAAAAATATGTATATAAATTAGAAAATAGTGTAAAACTATTAATGTTATCTCAAAATAATAAATAAATGGAGGTATTTTAATTATGAACCAGAACCATAAACATAATAATAGTATTGGATGTACAGTTAGTGAATGTAAATATCATTGTGAAGATGATGATTACTGCACATTGGATCAAATTCATGTTGAAAAACATTCATCCGTAGCTGATACTCCTGAAGGTACTGATTGTGGAAGCTTCCAAAAAAGCTAACTAACATACCCCCTAAATTATAAAATTTAGGGGGTATTTGTTATATTTGTAGAAATTTTAATCAATAATTTTGCAATTTATAATCATATCTTTTTACAATCTTTTTACAATCTTTTTTCCATATAAACTCATCTATTTATAATAATATGTTACTTTCTAAATTTTCTCAATGAAATTACATAAAACATCCTATTCATATTTTTAAAATTAATGTTAAAATATTATAGAGTTATGTTATAATAAACTTTGTGTAGTAATACGAATTTAAGATTTTAGTTTAATATAAATTATTATTAAATATGATAAGGATGGATGCGGGAATGAATAAATTGTTAATTAACGGAGGGAAACCTCTTTTTGGTTCTATAGAAATAAATGGTGCTAAGAACGCCGCTGTAGCAATACTTCCTGCTGCTATAATGGCAAGCAAGGGTGTTTGCAACATCGATAATATACCTGACATTGAAGACGTGCATTGTATAGAAAGAATAATTCAAAGCTTAGGATGTAAAATAAGCGTAGGGAAAAATTCAGTAGTAATAGATAGTACTACTATAGATAATGTAAATGCTAATACTGAAGATGTAAGAAAGATGAGAGCTTCTTATTATCTCATAGGTGCTCTTTTAAGTAGATTCAAAAAGGCTAGAGTAGAACTTCCTGGTGGATGTCCTATAGGAGTTAGGCCTATTGACCAACATATAAAGGGTTTTGAGGCACTTGGAGCAAAAGTAGACATAAAACATGGTTGTGTGGTTGTTGAAGCGGATAGACTAATAGGTACTAACATATTTTTTGATGTAGTAAGTGTTGGTGCTACTATAAATGTTATGCTTGCAGCTACTCTTGCTGAAGGTGTAACTACACTTGAAAATGTAGCCAAAGAACCTCATGTAGTAGATGTAGCTAATTTTCTAAACAGTATGGGAGCTAATATAAAGGGTGCTGGTACTGATATAATAAGAGTTGTTGGCGTAAAAGAGTTGCAGGGTTGTTCATATAGTGTAATACCCGATCAAATAGAGGCTGGCACTTATATGATTGCTGCAGCTGCTTGTGGTGGAGAAGTAAATCTAGAGAATGTTATTCCAAAACATCTAGAGTCTATTTCAGCAAAATTAATAGAAATGGGTGCTGAAATAACTGAAGATGGTGATCGTGTTACAGTAAAGTCTAATGGAAAACTTAAAGGTGTAAACATAAAGACTCAACCTTATCCAGGATTTCCAACAGATGTACAGCAGCCTATGAGCACACTTTTATCAGCTTCTAAGGGTAGAAGCATTATTACTGAAAGTATATGGGAAAGCAGATTTAAACACGTTGATGAACTTAAGAAAATGGGTGCTAATATAAAAGTAGCAGGTAGAACTGCTATTATAGATGGTGTTGAAAAACTTACTGGTGCTGTAGTTAAAGCAACTGATTTAAGAGCTGGTGCTGCTATGGTTATTGCTGGTCTTATTTCTGATGGAACTACAGAGGTTTTAAGTATTGAGCATATTGATAGAGGGTATCCAAATATTGAAGATAAGTTTAAGGCTCTAGGCGCTGAGATAACAAGGGTTGTTTACTCAGACTAGCGTTTACCCTAAGATAGGAGAATTACTATGATTTTCTGTCCCTTATATAGCGGAAGCAGTGGAAATAGTATATTTGTAGCTTCTGATAATACTAAAATTTTAATAGATGCAGGCCTTCCGGGAAAGAGTATTGAGAAAGCTCTTAATGACATTAGTGAAAATCCTACTAATATTGATGCTATATTCGTTACTCATGAACATATCGATCACACAAAAGGAGTGGGCGTGTTATCTAGAAAATATAATATACCCATATATGCAAATGCTCCTACGTGGGATGCTATGTCAAAGAATATTGGCAAGATAAAAGAAAATAATATAAATATATTAGAAACTAACTATACAACTATTAAGGATATGGATATAATTAGTTACAAGATATCTCA
>CAZKOJ010000261.1:0-2961 GCA_964554365.1 uncultured Clostridium sp.
TCCCAGTTCTGCATATCTTAAAGGAAGATCTCTATATGAGTGTATTTGATTTTTATAAACAAGTATAGATCCTGGACAATTCATTGGTTTTATAGCATAATCTTCTTCATCTATCTTTGTAAAGTACATATTTTCTTGATAATGATCCCAATGTCCTGATTGTTTCCATAACTTTTGATTTAAAATTATAGGAGTCATTATTTCGTCATAATCAGCATTTGAATGCATTTCTCTCCAGAAGTTTTGAAGAGTATTTCTTACTATCATTCCTTTTGGGTGGAAGAATGGGAATCCTGGACCCTCTTCATGCATACTGAATAAATCTAATTCTTTTCCTAGCTTTCTATGATCTCTTTTCTTTGCTTCTTCTAACATTTTTAAATATTCTTCAAGTTCAGCCTTCTTTTCAAAAGCAGTTCCATAAATTCTTTGAAGCATCTTGTTATTTTCGTCACCTTTCCAATAAGCTCCTGCTATAGAAAGTAATTTTATTGCTTTAACTTTTCCTGTAGATGACACATGTGGCCCTGCACATAAGTCTACAAAATCACCTTGTTTGTAGAAAGATATCTTTGCATCTTCTGGCAAATCTTCTATTAATTCAACCTTATAACACTCTTCTTTTTCTCTCATAAGTTTTAAAGCTTCTTCTCTTTGAAGTTCAAATCTTTCAAGCTTTAAATCTTCTTTAACTATTTTATTCATTTCACCTTCAATTTTTTCAAGCATTTCAGGAGTGAAAGAAAAATCTGCCTCAAAATCATAATAGAATCCTGTATCTATTGCTGGCCCTATTGCTAACCTAACTTTTGGATATAATCTTTTTATAGCTTGCGCAAGTATATGTGAACCAGTATGTCTTAATATCCATTTTCCATCAGCATCCTCAAAAGTTAATATTTCAAGCTTACAATCATTGTTGATTTCTGCCATCACTTCAACTTTTTCTCCATCTATTTTAGCTCCTAAAGCTTTTTTTGCTAATGAAGTACTTAATTTAGCAGCTACCTCCACTACTTTTGTTCCTTTTTCTACCTCTAGTACACTTCCATCTTTTAAACTAATCTTTACCATAATATTTTCCTCCTAATCTTTTTCATTTATTTCAAATTAATTATTTGCAAAACAAAAACACTCATCTCAAAACATGGGACGAGTGTTATATCGCGGTTCCACCCAATTTCAACAGTAAATACACTAACTATTTAGTATAAAGATACTAATTGTGAAAACTATACAATAATAAAAATAAATTTTTCATTAATCATATCTACTGTTATCTCTATACCTTTAACGCAGGCTAACGGATATACTTACTGTAATTTCAGTATTCAGCTTAAAGGGGGTTTTCAATAACACTTACTCGAAGAACCTTTCAGCCGATGAGTTCTTCTCTCTTGGAGTAGTTTTTTATTTACTCTTCCTTATCACAGCTTTTGTTTATTATAGTATTTAAGTTAAGTATTGTCAACATATTTTTTAAAATTTTTATTGATTCTTAATTATATTCGTGATATAATTAAGGGTTATTACACGATTAATAAAATTATTTAAATAAAAAAACACCTATCCCATACATGGGACGAGCGTCGTTCGTGTTTCCACCCAATTTTAATAACAGAAAATAAACAAATACATTCTATCATTATCTCTATACCTTTAACGCAGGTTAACGAATATACTTACTCTAATTTCAGTATTCAACTCAAAGGTGGTTTTCAATAACTCTTACCCAAAGAACCTTTCAGCCGGTGAGTTCTTCTCTCTTAGAATAGATTGTTATTTACTCGTCCTTATCAACGTTTTTAAATTTATTGACTTAATTATAATCTTAAATTTTACAGGTGTCAATACCTAAATTTAATAATATCTAAATATTTAATATGTTTAGTAAATTACTTTATTATACCTATCTTTTATTGAGACTATGTTTTATTTTTTTACATATATCACAACTTTCACACATAATTACTCTGCTTGTAAATACTTTTTTAATTGTGTCTATAAGCTCTAAGTTTCTGCAATTATCTGCGCAATGAATTATTATTTTTTCTGGAGAATTGGTTATTAACATACTTATAAGCATATCATCAATATTTGCATTTTCTTTATATTTTAACTCACTTAAATCACTAAACAATTTCTCACTTATATCATTTCCATTTTTATCTTGTATTAGGTAAGTGGCATCCGACTTTATTATTATGCTCACTTCTTCTATTTTGCTTTCTTGTATTTCCACAAAGTACTTTAAAAGTTTTACAAATTCATTATATTCTTTTTCTACCATATATTTCTCTACGATCTTATCAATTATGCCCTCTAGGTCATTCTTTAATTCCTTCATCCTGAAAGTTATAAAGCCATTTATATTTATTTCCTTATTTTCATCCATGCAATCTACTATTTTGCTTATTATAGAATTTTTTTTATTCATGCAATAAATTGAATTTTCATCAATTATAGACTCTTTATCCTTTAATACTTTTATACTATTTTCTTTTATTTCTTTTATTTCATCATGCTTGAGAAAAAAATATGTATCAGCTAAAAAATTTTCTATATGGTTTTTATAAAATTCATCAACAACAACTCCATATAATACATTAGCTATATTTATATTAAGCATATTATGTAATTTTTCATTAAGCTCTACATCACAAAATATTTTTACGAAGTGAGTATTTAATTCTATCCTTTCCGAAACTCCTATTACTATATCCCTGCTTTTAAAATACTCTTTTACATTATTTATTCCATTTATTACATCTTCTCTATCATTGTCGTATACCACAGTAAGTAATAACATTTTTTCCACTCCCTTCTTTGAAATAGTATATGTTTAAACAAAACCTATATTCAAAAACTTATTTCCAAATATCGACACAAAATAAGCGAAATGCGACGTAAGTGGTATGGTGAATTTTAACTGTATTGCAGCTATTATATATTGTTCAGAAA
>CAZKOJ010000262.1:0-2952 GCA_964554365.1 uncultured Clostridium sp.
TTTCTTTGTAATTCTAGCCAATACTTTCTGTCCTGGCACTGCATTTTTTATAAGTACTTTAACTCCATCTACATTAGCTACTCCCATGCCAGGAAATTGACTTTTTTCTATATAAAATTCGTATTCTTTGCCTTTTCTCAATTCTTATTCGTTCCTTTCGATAACCTCTATTTTGCTTAATTTTTGTCCTAAAGTCCTTTTATATTTTGTATGCTCCATTATTAATGGATATAAAATCAATACTAGTAGGAACAGTATTATATATGCACCTTTATAATCCACTATGTAATATCCAAATATAATTCTTAAAATAAAGTCAAAAATATATACTCCTGCTAATGCAGCTACTGCTGATATAGCTGTATCGATAATATTTGCCTTTAAAGTATTGCTAATAAAGCTCTTATGGCTTTCCTTGTTTTCATTTACTGCAATTTTTTTCTCTTCAATAACAGCTACTTCTGATTCTTCTTTTTTATCTTCTTCAACTTCTTCAACTTCTTCTAATTGTTTTTTTTCTTCTTTGTTTTTATTTTTAAGTTCTTCTAAAAATTGTTTTTTAGCTTCTTCTTCATCTACTACTACTTCTTTTTTAATATCATCCTTTTCAACCATTTTTTATTCCTCCTAAAAATTTTCTGTTTCTATAACAAGTATATTATGCTATACTATTTCCTTTATGTAAATAGATTTTTTATTAAATCCTTACTAATAAACTTCATATTTAGTTCATATTTTAAGTATATGTAAACTTTATTCCACTTGTAGATTGACATTTCAGTAAAGATTATGGACGTACAAGTTTATTTAAATCTATGTTTTAACAAACTTTGTAATTACACTTTTTTTGGATACAAATTATTAGCATATTGTTTTATAATTATACGTATATTAGTTTTATCGGATGACTACCGACTTTTGGTAACAATTTCCAAACTTCAGATGGGTTAAATGTGTAAATGCATTTAACGAGCAAATTATTATTAATTTGCTCTGGGGTAGAAGACAAAATCCACCTTAAACCAAGAACTCTCTTTATAATCATCTATGGTGGAAAATTTACAATTTGGAGGATCTAAGATGGAAAAGGCAAAAAAATTAATTAACATTTATATAGATGTACTATTATTTATATTTTTAGTATGTGCAAAAGTACTCATATATGGCAGAGAGATAGAGTCTGGCTATTTTTCTTATGTTTCATTATTCCCACCTATATTTGCTTCTGTTTTAATTATTGTAGGTATATCTTTTATCTTAAATAATAAAAGACGTTCAAGATTTTTATATCTATGTAATTTAATTATAACTACTTTTATTATAAGTGATTTAACTTACTTTAGATATTTTAAAGATGTAATTTCTATACCTATTCTCATAAATGGTTTTCAACTTGGCGCTGTAAAATCTAGTATAAGTAGTCTTATAAAATCTACAGATTTTCTTTATGCACTAGATGTTATATTTTTACTTCCAAAAATTAACAAACATAAAAATCATTTAGAGATATCTAAAATTTTAAAGTTTTCTCTTTTTTCATCATTGATAATTATAAGTGCACTCATTAATACATATAGCTTTTACACTTTATCAAAAGAACAGCCAAGACTTTTAAGCACCTTGTATAACAAGGTATACGTAGTTAAAAAACTAGGTACTATTAACTATCACTATTTAGATTTCTACAATTCCTTATGTGCTAGCATAAGTCGAAAAACTCCTGTGTCAAAATCTAAGGAGATGGAAATAAAAACATTTTTAGATGGTAACTCTACTTATTCAAATAATTTAAAGGGAGTATCAAAAGGTAAAAATTTAATTATGATTCAAGTTGAAGCTCTTCAAGATTTTGTTATAAATAGTAAGATAGAAGGAAATGAAATTACCCCTAATTTAAATAAATGGTCGAAACGCAGTGAATATTTTAATAATTTTTACTATCAAATAGCTGCTGGCGGAACATCTGATGCAGAATTTATGGCTAATAATTCTCTATATCCAGCCTCATCAGGTGCTGCATATTTTTTATATTGCGGTAATGAATTTAATGCTATGCCTAAAAACTTTAAGGATTCGGGTTATAGTACTTCAGCTTTCCATGGCTTTAGAGAAAGCTTTTGGAATAGGAATATAATGTATAAAAGGTTAGGCTTTGATAATTTTTATGGAGAAAAAGACTATAAAATCGATGAAACCATAGGATTAGGTTTAAGCGATAAATCTTTTTTAAACCAATCTATAGATAAAATAAAAGAATTAGATAAGCCATTTTATACATTTTTAATAACATTAACTAGTCATTTTCCTTATGATGATGTGAAAAATTATGGAGACTTTAATGTAGGCACTTATGAAGATTCTCTTCTAGGTAATTATTTTAAATCCATACATTATACAGATGCACAATTAGGTATGTTTTTTGACAAGTTAGAGGAAGAAGGTATTTTAAAAGATTCTGTAGTAGTTCTTTACGGAGATCATTATGCTATTCCAAGAGATAATGAAGGTGATTTAGGAAAGTTTTTAGGGAAAACCTCTATATCTGATATTCAGTGGTTAAAGCTTCAAAAGGTTCCACTGATGATTCACTTTCCAGATGAGTCGCATAATGAAATAAATACTCTCTACAGTGGTGAGATGGATATATATCCTACAATTTGTAATCTTTTTGATTTACCCAATAAAAATCTTATGGGAAAAGACCTTTTTAACTCATTAGAAAACAAACTTATATTTAGAGATGGATCATTTATAGATGGTAACTACTATTATATGAGTCAAAAAAATAGTTACTACAATTTATCTACTGAAGAAAATGTTCAAGAAAATGATATATTAAAAAATAAAAAAGAAAATGCATTAAATCAACTTCAGTATTCAGATGAAATACTGAAACATAACTTACTTAAAAAATTTGAAAATAAAAAATAAATTTTAAAAGCAAAGCCTAAT
>CAZKOJ010000263.1:0-2940 GCA_964554365.1 uncultured Clostridium sp.
CAGAGGACTGAAAATCCTCGTGTCCCTGGTTCGATTCCTGGTCTAGCCACCAAAAAACTCTAAGTTAAACTTAGAGTTTTTTATTTTTTGTATAAATTTAGATAAGATTATTTAAGTAAGTTAAAAAGTTAATAAAGTCATAACTATATAATTAATTTTTACAGGTTATCTTTATATTGGTACGCTATACATTTTAACTGCCTTGTAAACTTGCAATTTAAATGTTATAATTTATGATAAATTGTGAAATATTCATTTAATTTTAAGAAACCAAAATTTATTAGGGTTAACGTTTAAAGGGATAGGAGGATTATTGAATAATTATTCCAATAGGAATAAGTTCAATGACAAACTATGGTAGATGAAAAAAAAATTAAAGATGCAGTTAAGATGATTATTGAAGCTATAGGTGAGGATCCAAAAAGAGAAGGTTTAATCGAAACACCGGATAGAATTGCTAGAATGTATTCAGAAATATTTGATGGATTAAATCAAACTCCTGAAACTCATCTAAGAAAAACTTTTACAGTAAAGAATGATGACATAATATTAGAAAAAGACATACAATTTTATTCTATGTGTGAGCATCACTTTGTTCCTTTCTATGGTAAAGCACATGTAGCTTATATATCAAATGGGAAGGTTGCAGGATTAAGTAAATTGGCAAGAACTGTAGAAGTATTTGCTAAAAGACCACAACTTCAGGAAAGGTTAACAGCACAAATTGCAGATGCTATTATGGAACATTTAGATGCTAAGGGCGCTATGGTAGTGATACAAGCAGAGCATATGTGCATGACTATGAGGGGAATAAAAAAATCAGGAAGTAAAACTGTAACAGTAGTTACTAGAGGTAAATTTAAAAATGAATATTCCCTAAAAGACGAAGTATACAAAATGATTAATCTTTAGTATGGGTTAACCATTAATAAGGAGTTGCAATCATTGGATAAAATTAATTCTATTTTGAATAATGAAAAGTTTAAAGATTACATAAAAAAAAATAAAAGATACGAAAGAGATAGGAAATTTTGCAGACATAACTTACAACATTTTTTAGATGTAGCAAGAGTATCTTACATACTGGTATTAGAAAATAAAATAGATGTAAGTAAAGATATTGTATACGGTGCAGCGTTACTTCATGATATAGGACGATGGATTCAGTATAAAGAAAATATACCTCATGAAATCGCCAGTCATAGATTAGCAGAAGAAATATTAACATCTGCTGGATATGAAGAGTTAGAAACAGAAATAATTTTAAGTGCAATTTTAAATCATAGAAAAGAAGATAATCTAGAAGGAAGTTTTAATCATATATTTTATTTAAGTGACAAACTTTCAAGGAATTGTTTTCATTGTAAAGCCGTACAGGAGTGCAAATGGTCAAAAGAAAAGAAAAACTACAACATAAGTTATTGAAAAGCATAATATTATAATTGAGCTTCAGGTGAAATGTAAACTTCATCTGAAGCAAGTTTTGTTTAATAAACACTAAAATAACCTATAGTTAGCTATAGATTAAATTGCTACAATTAAGGAGAGAAAACATAAATGGATAAAATATACATAAAGGATCTACAAATTTATGGATTTCATGGTGTTAATCAGCAAGAAAAAGATATGGGACAACGTTTTATTATATGTTTAGAGCTTTTTTTAGATTTGAAGCAAGCAGCAGATGATGATGATTTAACTAAAACAGTCAATTATGCTGATCTATGTATTGCAATAGAAGAAGAGTTTAAAAAACAAAAATACGATTTAATTGAGAGAGCTGCGGAAAAACTTGCAGAATTTATTTTATTAAAATATGGAATGGTGCAGAGGATAAAATTGAAGATAAAGAAGCCTTGGGCACCTATAGGAAAGCCTTTGGAATATGCAGCTATAGAAATTGATAGAAGATGGCATAGAGCATATATTGCAATAGGATCCAATATGGGTGACAAAAAGGAAAACTTAAATTGTGCTATAGAGCTTATAAATAAATCACTTAGTACAAAAGTTACAAAAATATCTGAATTTTATGAAACAAAACCAGTAGGTTATACAGAACAAGAAAATTTTTTAAATGGTGCATTGGAAATAAAAACTCTTTTATCCCCTAGAAATTTGATGAAGTTTCTATTAGAAAAAGAAAAAGATTTAAAACGTAAAAGAGTTATTAAATGGGGACCAAGAACTATAGATTTAGATATTTTGCTTTATGATGATTTGATAACTTGTAATGAGGAAGTTTTAATACCCCATCCAAGGATGCATGAAAGATTATTTGTGTTAGAGCCTTTAGCTAATATAGCACCATATATTATCCATCCAATATTAAATGAAAGAATTATAAATTTGATGTATAGAATGGTAAATAAAGAGGAACATTAATAAAGAAATGTGAATGCAAAGTATATCTTAATTCTTTAACCGAGTTAATATAAAGAGAGTTCTTGGTTTCAGGTGGGGGTTTGTCTTCGACCCCAGAGCAAATTAATAATAATTTGCTCGTTAAATGTCATTTAGGCATTTAATCCATCTGAAGCTTAGAAATCAGTAGCCATCGAATAAAAACTTAGAGTCATTTTTAAAAAATAATGGTTCTAAGTTTTTAAATACAAAAATATTAAAGTAAAGTTTTAGTTGAAAATTGTAAATTTACATATTTTATTGATGATTTTAGTATAAACTTGTCCTGGAGTGTCTGTATAAGAAAAATGCCGAAAAACATTGATAAAGTTTATGTATAGCAGAATAATTCATTAAAATGGTGAATGATTACAAATTGTGATGTTAAACTAAATGATATTATAATACATGTCGTTAAGACAAAGAACAACTTGTCCAACAGATTTAAAATGTGTTGACAAGAAGGTAAGTAACATGGTATCATGTAAAAGCTGTGAAACACAGCAAGCTTAACAGAAAAGAATTTGAAAAAAGTTC
>CAZKOJ010000264.1:0-2906 GCA_964554365.1 uncultured Clostridium sp.
CATCCCCCACCTTGAAGAGGATGGGGGTGTTACGGATGGTAGCCATCGGATAAAATAAGTAAAATCAATCAGTGTATCCTTGTATACACTAGATATATTTAGGAGGAACAGAAAAATGTCACAACTTATTATTGAAACAAGAAACTTGAACAAAAACTTTGAAAGCTTTAATGCAGTAAATGAATTAAATTTACAAGTACGAAAAGGAAGAATATATGGATTTTTAGGACCTAATGGTGCTGGTAAATCTACAACTATTCGTATGCTTCTGGGACTTATGAAACCTACAAGTGGTGAGATAAAGATATTTGAAAAAGATTTAAAGAAAAACAAGATGAACATTTTAAAGAGAATAGGAGCTATTGTAGAATCCCCATCTTACTATGGAAACTTAACTGCATATGAAAATTTACAGGTAACAGCAAAACTTTTAGATCTTGATAATAAATGTATTGATGAGGTATTAGAAATAGTAAAACTTACTGAATTTAAGGATAGACAAGTTAAAAAGTTTTCTCTTGGAATGAAACAGAGATTAGGAATTGCCCAAGCACTAATTGCAAAACCAGAATTATTAATATTAGATGAGCCTACAAATGGATTGGATCCTGCAGGAATACATGAAATAAGAGAGCTTATAAAAAGTCTTCCTAAAATTTCAGATATGACAGTAATCATATCTAGCCATATTTTAAGTGAGATAGAACTTATGGCAGATGATATTGGAATTATAAATAAAGGTAAAATTCTTTTTCAAGGAACCCTAGAAGAACTTCACAGTAGAAGTAAAGGGGAAATCTGTATAGCTTCGCAAAACTTAGATGAAACAATAAAAACTTTAAATAATTATGGATATAGAACAAGGGTAGAAAATAACAACATATTTATAAAACCTAAAGAAATTAATGCAGATGAATTACTTAAACAATTGATATTAAAAGGTAATAAAATATTTAAATTTGTAGAAGTTCCTAAAAGCCTTGAACAAATATTCATTGATGTTACTGAAGGAGGAAAATCTATATGAGTTTATGGTTAATTTTAAAGTCAGAACTTATGAAATATAAAAGAAGTGCTTTATATAAAGTAGCATTTAGTATTCCTATACTTTCTTTTGTTCTGCTTTTTATAGATTTGCATTTAAGGTTTGATTGGTTAACTTCTGGTAAGAGGCTTGAACAATCAAGGGAAATTGGTATTTATGACAAACTAGGCGTTTTAATTTATACAAATCATCTAGGGGTATTATGGTTTTTCTTTTTACTTACAATGATTGTTTTACTCTCTGTTATAGTTAACTATACTGAATATAGCGAAAATACTTGGAAACAGCTTCTATCAAGACCAATAGATAGATGGAAGATATACTTTTCAAAATGGGTAGTAATTTTTATATTTACCATTATAACTATATTTATAAATATTATAGGATTAATAATTATGAAAAACTTATTTAAAGTAGATGGAAGTTATATATTAATACTAAAATATTTTATATTTCAAGTTACTACTGCTTTAGGAGTGATAAGTATTCAACAGTTTATTAGTTGTTATATTAAAAATTCTTTGCTTGCAGCAGGAGTAGGATTTGCAGGTGTAATGGGTTCATATATGATGGCTCAAAATAAAATTTTAGGCAATATTTTTCCTTATTCATGTTTTTTAAGATCAATGCCATTAGGAGATGGAAGTGATGCAGCAATGGCAGCAATTTTTGGAGTTATTTCATGTATAATATGGTTATTTATAGGTATTTTAGAGTTTAAAAATAGGGACGTATAGGAGGAAGTTATGAAGAAAGTATTAGAAGCAGAGTTATTAAAGTTAAAGCATTCAAAGATTATTGCTTTAGTAATGTTTTTACCCTTGTTTTTTGTTGTATTAGGATTTACAAATTTCATAAGATATAAGGAGTTATTTACCTCAAAAGGACAAAATATATGGCAGCAGGTTTATACACAAAGTGCAATGTTTTATGGATTATTTGTACTTTCCTTATTTGTTACTATAGTAATGGCTATACTAGTTAGAATAGAAAACAGCGAAAATAATTTCAGAAGAATTTTAACTCTTTCAGTAAAAAGAAAAGAAATTTATTTAGCAAAATTTATGGTGGGAGTTGCTATTGTATTTTTAAACTTACTTGGATTTATGTTTATGATTATAGCTGCAGGAGGTATTTTAGCAGGAAATACTAAAATGCCTCTAGGTATAATATATGGTCCTCTCTTAGCTTTTGTTGCACTTATTCCAGTTATGGCAATACAATATTATTTAAGTATGAAGTTTTCTAATATAGGAGTTGCATTAGGTATAGGAGCAGTTTTTTCTATTCCTTCAGTATTAATATCTAACACTAGGTTTTGGATTTTATTTCCTTGGACATATTCAGGACGAGCTATTTTGACTGGAGCAAATGTACATCCTTTTGAAACAGGAATTCATATGTATGCTATTGGAATCGTCATAGCAATTTTATTTATTCTTAAAGGTATGTATGAATTTGAAAAAATAGATATTGTGTAGTCTGAATTTTAGAGCTGCAAATCCATGATTTGATGGGAGACATAGGATAAAGATGGGAGGCTTACTCCAAGTTAGTCAGGTTAAAATAGAACTAAAAAAGTACCTTCAAGGCTTATGTTACAAAGCTTTAGAGGTACTTTATTTTGGATTGCGGTTGGTAAAATTTATACACATCTTATGTTAAGGTTCAACTTTTTTATACTTTTTAGCAAACTCTAACAATGCTTTATTTAAATACATCCTATGTTAAGGTTCAACTCTTTTTTGTAGCAAAAATTTCTCACATTTGTAATTATTTAAATACATCCTATGTTAAGGTTCAACTACTGTAAAATAGCCATTCTCTATTTTCATTATAACCCTTAAACCATTGAAAATAA
>CAZKOJ010000265.1:0-2722 GCA_964554365.1 uncultured Clostridium sp.
TTGACAAGACAAAATAAGAGAAAGAGCACGATGTGAAGTAAGAACGCCGGAAGCTATAAATTACCGAACAGTAAAGCCTGAAAGGGATGGGTTGGTTTGTGAAAGAATTTTTGGACCTATAAAGGACTGGGAATGTCACTGTGGTAAATATAAGAGGATAAGATATAAAGGCATAGTATGTGATAGATGCGGGGTTGAAATTACTAAAGCTAAAGTAAGACGTGAGAGAATGGGGCATATAGAACTTGCTGCCCCAGTATCCCATATTTGGTATTTCAAAGGTATTCCATCACGTATGGGGCTAATAATGGATATGTCTCCAAGAGCATTAGAAAAGGTGCTATATTTTGCATCTTATATAGTTCTAGACCCTAAAGAGACACCTTTGCTAAAGAAACAGCTACTAAATGAAAAAGAATATAGAGAATCCGTAGATAAATATGGTGACGAAAGTTTTGTAGCTGGTATGGGTGCAGAGTCTGTTAAGAAACTTTTAGAGGAAATAGATTTAGAACAATCATCTATTCAACTAAAAGAGGACTTAAAGAATAGCACTGGACAAAAAAAAGTAAGAATTATAAGAAGACTTGAAGTAGTAGAGTCATTTAGGAAATCAGGAAATAGACCTGAGTGGATGATTATAGATGTAATTCCTGTAATTCCACCAGATTTAAGACCTATGGTTCAACTTGATGGAGGAAGATTTGCTACATCAGATTTAAATGACCTTTATAGAAGAGTTATTAACAGAAATAATAGACTTAAAAAACTTCTAGATTTAGGTGCACCAGATATAATAGTTAGAAATGAAAAAAGAATGCTTCAAGAAGCAGTGGATGCGCTTATAGACAATGGCAGAAGAGGAAGACCTGTAACTGGACCTGGAAATAGACCGTTAAAATCATTATCTGATATGTTAAAGGGTAAGCAGGGAAGATTTAGACAGAACTTACTTGGAAAACGTGTTGACTATTCAGGACGTTCAGTTATAGTTGTTGGACCTGAACTTAAAATGTATCAGTGCGGACTTCCTAAAGAAATGGCACTTGAACTATTCAAGCCTTTTGTAATGAAAAAGCTTGTTGAAAGTGGTGTAGCACATAATATAAAGAGTGCTAAGAGAATGGTTGAAAGAGTGCAGGCTCAAGTATGGGATGTACTTGAAGAGGTTATCTCTGATCATCCAGTTCTTTTAAACCGTGCCCCTACTCTACACAGATTAGGAATTCAGGCATTCCAACCTGTACTTGTAGAAGGTAGAGCTATAAAACTTCATCCGCTATCATGTACAGCATATAATGCAGATTTCGATGGAGACCAAATGGCAGTACACGTTCCATTATCCGTTGAGGCACAATCAGAAGCAAGATTTTTAATGCTTGCGGCACATAACATAATGAAACCATCTGATGGTAAGCCAGTTGTTGTTCCTACACAGGATATGGTACTTGGAGCATACTATTTAACAATAGATAAAGATAATGTTAAAGGTGAGGGTAAAATATTCTCATCACCAGATGAAGTAATCATGGCATATCAACTTAAAGAAATAGATATACATGCTAAACTTAAAGTTAAAATGAGTAAAATCCAAGATGGTAAACTTATTACTGGAATAATACAAACAACTCCTGGTAAAATAATATTCAATGAAGCTATACCTCAAGATTTAGGCTTTATTGATAGAAGTAATCCAGAAAATGAGTTTAAATTAGAAGTTGATTTCCTTGTAACAAAGAAAAATCTTGGTACAATTATAGAAAAATGCTATATGAAACACGGAGCTACTAAAACATCTGTAATGCTTGATAAAATAAAGGCAAAAGGATATCACTATTCAACTATAGGAGCTATTACAGTTTCTACTTCAGATATGGTGGTTCCAGAAGCTAAGAAAACATTGCTTAAAGAAACAGATGCAGCAATTGATAAAATTGAAAAAATGTATAGAAGAGGTTTCATATCTCAGGATGAAAGATATGAAAGAGTTATAGAAAAATGGACTAAAACAACTGAAGATGTAGCAGATGCACTAATGAATAATTTGGATAAGTTTAATCCGATATTCATGATGGCAGACTCAGGAGCCAGAGGATCTAAGAGTCAGATTAAGCAGCTTGCTGGTATGAGAGGTCTTATGGCTAACCCATCTGGTAAGATTATAGAGTTACCTATACGAGCTTCCTTCAGAGAAGGTCTAGACGTTCTTGAGTATTTTATATCAACTCATGGAGCTAGAAAAGGTAACGCTGATACTGCATTAAAAACTGCTGACTCAGGATATTTAACAAGAAGGCTTGTTGATGTCAGTCAAGATGTTATAGTGAGAGAAGAAGACTGTGGAACACATGAAGGATACGACGTTTCTGAAATAAAAGAAGGAAATGAAGTAATTGAAAGTTTATCAGAAAGATTAACAGGAAGATATTTAGCAGAAGATATTTTAGATCCAAAGACTGGTGAAGTAGTAGCTAGTAAAAATAGTTATATGGATCCAAAGATTGCAGATAAGATTGAAAAATTGGGAATTAAGAAAATAAAGATTAGATCTGTATTCACATGTAAATCAAAACATGGTGTATGTTCAAAATGCTATGGAATGAACATGGCTACTTCTCAGAAAATAAGTATCGGAGAATCTGTTGGTATAATAGCTGCACAAAGTATCGGAGAACCTGGTACTCAGCTTACAATGAGAACATTCCATACTGGTGGTGTTGCT
>CAZKOJ010000266.1:0-799 GCA_964554365.1 uncultured Clostridium sp.
TGACTACTAAAGGTACAATTGGAGCAAAAACAGCTCTTACATTAGATGATTGTGTGAAGAAGATTGAAGCTATTATTAAAGCTGGTAGAGAAGTTAATCCAGATATTATGGTAATCTGCCACGGTGGACCTATTGCAGAACCAGAAGATGCTGCATACGTCATTGAAAGAACAGAAGGAATAGACGGGTTCTTTGGTGCATCTAGTATTGAAAGATTTGCAGCAGAAAAAGGAATTAAGGAACAGGCAGCTGCGTTTAAGTCTATTACAAAATAATAATTTATACACAAAAAATTAATTATAAAAAGGAGAATGCTATATGAGCAAATTTTTAAATATTGTAACACCTGATGATGTGGAAACACAAGTACTCTCTTGGGGAAACTTTCAGTGGATGAACGAACCTAGAGTTACAGGAACTAGCAATATGGCAACAGGTATTGGTCATATACAACCTGGAAAAGGTCATACAAGACATAACCATGAGGGTAGAGAAGAATTTATTTATTTTCTTTCTGGAGAGGCAGAACAGACTATTGAAACAGAAGATGGTTTGATTAAAAAGACTATGAAAGCTGGAGATTTAATTTATATCCCAGATAGTGCGTATCATTCTACCATTAACACAGGAGATTCAGAGTTGGTATTTTTAGCATGTTATCAATATGCAGGACCAGAAGCAGGATTAAGAGCAGAAGCTGAAATTATTCTACCAAAGAATCTGGTAAAATAAGACGGAAATTACCATTTTTGTTCAATTATAAAGGGGTGATGGTAGCAAAAGGCGGAAATTATACGCT
>CAZKOJ010000266.1:809-2718 GCA_964554365.1 uncultured Clostridium sp.
ATATATATGTTAAAAAAATTGACTTCTTGTAATAATTTCGTGTAATATATTTTTGTGCGTGTAGCCACCAGTAAAGCTACAGAGGAGGATATATACGTATGATAGAGGGAAATAAAATGATTTTACAAAGGAAGAGAAGTTATGAAATATGAGATTAGATAAATTTTTAGCAGAATCAGACCTTGGGAGAAGGAAAACTGTTAGGACTTACATCAAAGAAGGTATGGTTAAGGTAAATGGAGAAGTTATAACAGAACCTGCAATAGAAATTAACGGAAGTTCTGATGTTATTGAGTATCTTGGTAAAGCAGTTGCTTATACTGGAAAAGTATATTATATGTTTAATAAACCTGCTGGATACATTACTGCAAGAAAGGATACAGTTAATAAAACAGTATTTGATTTTTTTGATGATGCTAAAATGAATGGAGTATTTCATGTTGGAAGATTAGATAAAGATACAGAAGGGTTATTGTTACTTACCAACGATGGTGAATTTGAACATAAATTAATGTACCCACAAAAGCATGTTGAAAAAACTTATTTTTTTTGGGCTTTGGGTTCTTTAGACGAGGAAGATAGGAAACAATTAGAACAAGGAATTTACATCGGAAAAGGTGAAATACTAACAAAGCCTGCAAAAATAGAAGTGAACAAATGTGGAATGTATAAAGAGTTTAAACATGAAATGTCTATTGAGAATTTAAACAATATAGATTCAAATCATTATAACCAGCCAGTTGTCTCTGGATATCTTACTATTACAGAGGGACGTAAGCACCAAGTTAAGCGTATGTTAAAGGCAGTAGGCTGTTATGTGGTGTATTTAAAGAGGGTTTCCATTGGAGGATTAACGTTAGATGAATCATTGGAAAAAGGTCAGTATCGATCCTTGACAGAAGTGGAAATTCAAATGATATCCTCTTTTGTAGTTTGAATTTAATATATGAAATAATGATTAAATCAAAGTAGGATTAAGGGAGAAATCTCTTAGTCCTTTTTTATGTGGTTTTAATAAGGCTTTTTTCAAATTTGAAAAAAGTTTTGCTTGATAAATGGTAATGAATAAGGGATTAAAAGACGATTTTTCAGTGATCATTATAAGGACCCTGGTAATACTGATGGCAGATATGTGTTAAATGATGATACTCAATTTTTTGTTGAAAAAAAAGAATTTCAATATTCTCCCAATGGAAATATTCAAAAAACAACTATAACATATGGTAAAATTACAAAAGAAGAACTCAAAAAATTGGTTAAAGAAGAGGAGAGACGCGTAAGTTTGTGGATGTCGGATGATAATAAATGTAATACAGTTTTAGTGACACAAAATGTGAAGCCAACTAAATAAAGAAATATCTAAATTATTTTACAATTATAAGGGTGGATTATATGAATGAAAAACAAAAGAAAACAGAACACGTAAAATCCCTATAAACGGGGTAAATTCACCACCCTTTGGTACAATTTACGTTGAAATACATGGGTGTGATATAATAAAAAGGTTAGTATGTGTATTGGAAGATGGAATGTAATGATAGAGAGAAAATATCTGTGCCCAGCAGATGAAGAAATGGAGAACCCTTGTGTGTGGAACACAAAAAAATATTTCTAACAATAATAGTAATAAAAATATAAGAAAAGAGATGATCAAATGATAAAAACGAATTTTGACGATTATCAATTAAGCAGTGAGTTATTAAAAGCAATTAGTATGTTAAATTTCAAGGATTTCACAAAAGTCCAGAAGCAGGTTATACCGATTGCGTTAACGGAAAAGGATATAGTAGTAAAGTCTCAAACTGGGAGCGGGAAGACTGCAGCATATGCTATTCCCATTTGCCAATTAGTGGATTGGGAAGAAAATAAACCTCAAGCATTAGTGATTACACCAACAAGAGAACTTGCT
>CAZKOJ010000267.1:0-2649 GCA_964554365.1 uncultured Clostridium sp.
GAGTGCGACACGTTGCTAATTGAAAAGATTAGCCTCTAACGTGTAAAGTTAGGAGAACTGATAGTTTGAAAAGTCAAATGATAAGGTAACACTTTGAAGGGCTTTCTCTGATTTACGACTAGCGTTTTAATAAATAAGCATTAAAATGTTAGATAGCTCGTTGAAGTCGGCTGAGAATACACCCTAACGGATTATGCTGAGGAAAAGTGAACCAGAGGTGGTCAAGTGTATGATAGGTCGGGAGTCTATAAAATATCTATGGTGAGTATGATACAAGATAAAGCAAGTATCTGACGAATGACTGATTGTAAGGGTCTAAAAATTTGAATAATAGAAATGTTATTGCTACAGAAGTAGCATCCAAGAGGTTAAGTAAGACTTCGTATTATGAAAAACCTCATAATGTTATAGGCATTATTGTTTGGATAGGCTCAGAGGAAACACCTAAAGATATATGTAAAGATAAAACTATTGGAACGTGGTAAGCGTTGAACATGAAAGACTTATTTCTGATGAAGTGGTGATAAGGAAATTCATATAGATATAACTTATCTTAATCAACGTGAAAGTAGTGCTACAGTACCTATGAAGTTAAGATAACAATTAATGGAGGGATAGGCACTAGTCAATATTTACATTAAAACAAATAATCACAATAATCATTAGGTTCGAGTATGACTAAAAGAGGCTAAAATTTCAGAGATGGAGTGAGTAACCAACTAATGACAACCTTGACTAAAAAGCTAAAGAAGAAACAAAAACTAAGAAATAATGAATATTATGATATACAGCAAGATTTTGACATGCTCTATACAAAAAGTAAAAATGGAAATAAGTTCAAAGACCTACTAACTCTAATATGTGATGAAAGAAACATCTTATTAGCATACAGAAATATTAAAAAGAATAAAGGTAGTAAAACTAAAGGGGTCAATTCAAGTACAATTATAGACCTTGGAGAAAACAACACTGATGATTTAATTAAATATGTTAGGAACAGACTAAAAAACTATAAACCCCAACCAGTTAGAAGAGTGGAAATTCCTAAGCCTAACGGCAAAACAAGACCATTGGGAATACCTACAATCGAAGATAGAATAATACAGCAATGCATAAAACAAGTCCTAGAACCCATATGTGAAGCAAAATTTCATAAACATAGTTATGGATTTAGACCAAATAGAAGTACACACCATGCAATAGCAAGAGCTTATTCATTAGCAAATATAAACAAGCTAAATTATGTCGTAGACGTTGATATTAAAGGCTTCTTTGATAATGTAAATCATAGCAAATTGCTAAAACAGATGTGGACAATGGGAATACAGGACAAAAACTTGATATGCATAATTTCAAAAATGTTAAAAGCAGAAATTGAAGGAATAGGTATACCAGACAAAGGTACACCGCAAGGTGGAATTTTATCACCTTTACTTTCAAATATAGTCCTTAATGAATTGGATTGGTGGGTAAGCAGTCAATGGGAGACACTTAAAACACGGTTTAATTATTTAAAAGTCAGTGGTAAATGTAAAGCATTAAAAAGAAGCAACCTAAAAGAAATCTATATAGTGAGATATGCAGATGATTTTAAATTATTTTGCAGAAATTATAATAGTGCTAAAAAGATATTTAAAGCAGTAACAAAATGGTTAAAAGAGAGATTAGGTTTAGAAATAAGTAAAGAAAAATCAGACATAGTCAATTTAAGGAAAAAGCACTCAGAATTTTTAGGTTTTAAATTTAAGTTGAAATCTAAAAATAAGAAATATGTTGTAACATCAAACATAAGTGATAAGGCAAAAGAAAAAGTAAGAAAATCCTTAATAGATAAAATAAAACAAATTAAAAAACGAGCAAATATTAGTGTAGTAAATAAATATAATGCAACTGTGTTGGGCATGCACAACTACTATAAAGTGGCAACAGAAGTTAACATAGATTTCAGTAAAATAGCCTATATAGTCAATCGAGTTATCTATAATAGATTAAGGGGTATATCAACTAAAAAAGGTACTAAAAGCGAAGCATATAAAAAACTCTATGGAAAATATAATTTTAAAGAAGTAAAAATAGCAAAAATGACACTATATCCTATTGCAGGAATAACCACAAAACCCCCAATGAACTTCCCTAGAGATGTAAATAATTACACTGTTGAGGGAAGAAATAAAATACATGAGAATTTAAAAGGATACAATGCAAAACTACTAAAATACATTATGGAGAACCCTATCAAGGGTGCTACAACAGAATTTAATGATAACAGAATCTCACTGTATGTAAGCCAAAATGGGAAATGTGGTATAACAGGCAAGATACTAGAATCTGGAAAAATGGAAGTACACCATAAAATTCCTAAAGGGAAAGGTGGAACGGACAAATATAGGAACTTAATAATAATTAAAGATACAATACACAAATTAATACATGTAACGCTGACAGAAACCATAGAAAAATACAAAGAAATTGCCAAGCTTGATAAAGACCAAATCAATAAAGTTAATAAACTTCGTAAAATGGTTGGAAATTGTGAAATATAGTAAATAAGTAAATATTGATGGGACGCCGTATGAGCTGGAAACTCTCATGTACGGTGTTAACTGGGGGAAAAGGCGGAGATAATTTCAAAACCTTACCTATCAGAAT
>CAZKOJ010000268.1:0-2621 GCA_964554365.1 uncultured Clostridium sp.
AACAAGAAGCCATCTGACTTGCTACAAATCTATTCCAAATTAATGTATATAATTTGTATTGTTCATCTTTTAAATTTTCCTTAGCAATTTCAGGAGTTATTTGCACATTAGTTGGTCTTATAGCTTCATGTGCATCCTGTGCATTTTTCTTTCCTTTAAAAGTCCTTGGCTCCTTTGGTATATAATTTTCGCCAAAACTATCACTAATAAAATTTTTACATACTTCTTGCGCTTCTCCAGATATTCTCACTGAATCCGTTCTCATGTATGTTATAAGACCTACTGTTCCATGTCCTTTTATATCCACACCTTCATATAATTGTTGTGCTATAGACATAGTTCTTTTAGTTGCAAAATTCATTTTCTTATATGCATCCTGTTGAAGAGTACTTGTAGTAAATGGTGGCAATGGATTTTTATTTTTTGCTGTCTTTTTAATAGTTTTTACTGTAAATTCTTCACTATTAAGTTCTTTTATAATTTTATCAACTTGCTCTTTTGTACTAATTTCTAGTTTCTTTTTATTAAAACTAGTAAGTCTAACTATAAAAGATTTTTTGATTTTTTCTTTAATTAACTCACATTCTATAGTCCAATATTCTCTTGGTATAAAACTTTCTATTTCTTTTTCTCTATCACATATCATTTTCAATGATACAGATTGAACTCTACCTGCACTTAATCCCCACTTTACTTTTCTCCAAAGTATTGGACTTATTTTGTAACCAACTAATCTATCTAAAACTCTTCTCGCTTGCTGTGCATTAACTAAATCATTATCTATTTTTCTAGGCTCCTTGATAGCATTTTTAATAGCATTTTTAGTTATTTCATGGAATTCAATTCTACACTTTTCATTTTCATCTAACTTAAGTATATGTGATAAATGCCATGAAATAGCTTCTCCTTCTCTATCAGGGTCGGTTGCAAGATATATTTTTTCGCTTTTTTTCGCTTCTTTTTTTAATTTATCTAATAATTCCCCTTTACCTCTTATAGTTATATATTTAGGATTATAATTATTATCTATATCAACTCCCAATTGACTTTTAGGAAGATCTCTTACATGTCCCATTGATGCTTCTACTATATAATTTTTGCCTAAATATTTTCCTATGGTTTTAGCCTTTGCCGGTGATTCTACTATAACTAATTTTTGTCCCATTTTACGCCCTGATGAATTCATCTTACATCAGAGTTTTCACACCCCCTTGTTTTGAACTGTGTTTCTAATGCTCATTTTCTTTATATTTACTAAATACTATTCCTTATCTAAATAAATATACCTTATTTTATTTAGATTAGCTGCTCTATAACGCATTTTTCACTTTGGCATAATAGTTTCCTGAAATGCATATCACTTCATCTTTAAGCTGCAATTCAAATAATACCTCATATAATTGTTTTATGTCAACATTAGTTCTTTCAAATATATCATCTATATGCATAGGTGTATCATTTATAATATCACAAATTTTTCTTTCTATACCTACCACTTCAGTTGGTTTGCCAGTTTTTTGCCATGCATATTCCATATTTAATATTTGAAATAAGTCTTTAAAATCAGTAAATACATATGCTCCATCTCTAATTAATTTATTAGTGCCTTTGCTTTGTTCAGAAAAAATCATCCCTGGAACCGCTAAGACATCTTTACCCTGTTCTGCAGCTAACCCTGCTGTTATAAGTGATCCACTTTTTTCGCCTGCTTCAACAACAATCACTAAATCACTTAAACCACTTATTATTCTATTTCTCATTGGGAAATTTCCTGCAAAAGGTTTTGTTCCTGGAAAAAATTCTGATACTATACATCCATTTTGTGAAATTATATCATATATTTTTTTATTTTCTTTAGGATATATTACATCTATTCCTGAACCTAATACCGCACAAGTGTATCCATTCTCCTGTAGACAAGATTTGTGAGCCCAAGTATCTATGCCTTTAGCCATTCCACTTACTATATTTATATTATTTTTTGAAAGTTCCTTACTTATTAATTCAGCAACATTTTTTCCATATATGCTACATTTTCTTGAACCTACAATTGCCACTGAAATACTTTCATTAAGCTTTTTAATGTTACCCATATAAAATAGTACTCCTGGAGAATCTTCAAAGTTTTTTAATTTTTCTGGATAACCATTTTCATTAAAGCTTACAGTTTTGATTCCTTTACTTAATGCTCTCATATACATTTTTTCTAATTCTAATTTATCCCATGCCTTTTTTAAACAAAATCTAATTTTTTCATTAATAAGAATATTGTCTTTTACATAAAATGTGTAATTCCACAATTCTTCTGTGCTAATCATATTTTTTAATAGATAAAGCTTTATTTTATTAGATAATTTTATAGAACTAAACCATAAATCATAAATATTCATCGTTATCTCCTTTGTTAAATATATAATCTTACTTGTTTTTTATTTTATTCATCAACTTAACTCTAACTATACTGTGATTTATAAACATACCAGCATTAGAAAGAGTTAGTTGTGAAATAAATATAATTTAATACAAATTAATATGTAAAATTATTGTCATAATAGCCATATTTTATTCACAAAAAATTTTTATATGTTTTTTTTATTCATATTTTATTATTTCTATGTTAT
>CAZKOJ010000269.1:0-2587 GCA_964554365.1 uncultured Clostridium sp.
CTAAGTTTTATCCCTTCTTCTATATGAACGCATCCAACTACCCCACCAATAGAACTATAACCACAGTTTCCCAAATGTACTTTCCATAAGTTTTGTATTTTTTGTCCTATTACACTATAAACTTTTTCTTTTTTATCTGTATCTATATACTGTATATCCTCAGCGCCCTTATTAGAAGTTCTTACTAAAACAAACAAGCCCTTTTCCTTATTCTTTACATAGGGTAGATAAGGTTCTATTCCA
Organism: uncultured Clostridium sp.; assembly: GCA_964554365.1. Lineage (GTDB taxonomy): Bacteria > Bacillota > Clostridia > Clostridiales > Clostridiaceae > Clostridium_AM. The sequence goes on from CAZKOJ010000269.1 coordinate 244, forward strand.
TCTAATCCCATGTAAGGATTTAATGTTACGAAATCACTTTCAAAGTCACCTTCAAAATGTGCTTTAGCATACATCTCTGCAGTTTTAGCTATATCCCCTCTTTTTATATCTGCGATTATTATTCCACGATTATTTCTTATATATTCAAGTGTTCTTTTATAAGCTCTTAATCCTAATATACCCAAAGCTTCATAATATGCTATTTGAACCTTATAGCAACAAGCTACATCTAAAGTGGCATCTATTATGTTTTTGTTATATTCAACAATAGCATCCTCTATGGAATTGTTTTTTTCTAATACCCATTTAGGAATATATTCTATGTCTGTATCTAATCCAACACATACATGACCTTTTTTTTCTACATTTTCATACAATCTATCTATAATCATAGTCAATGTCAGCTCCATTTCTCACTCAATTAGACTTTTCATGCCTATTTTACATTTCATTAAACACTGTTTTTCCATGTTTTAATGTTCTAATAACATTTCCATATACTACTCTACCGTTAAACGGTGTATTTTTACCTTTTGATTTAAAAGTATCTGCGGAAATTTCATATTCTGTTTCTGTATCTACTATTACTAAGTCTGCATCATATCCTATCTTTATTTGTCCTTTTTTAACGCCCATTATATAAGCTGGATTTCTTGACATTATCTCAGAAAGCTTATTAAAACTTATATGCCTTTCCTTGACTAGTTTTGTATAACATATTCCAAAAGAAGTTTCTATGCCAGATATACCTGGTGCGCCTTTTTCTTTGTCTTTCATGGTATGTGGTGCATGGTCTGTTCCTATAGCATCTACCCATCCATCCCTTATTGCCTTTATTAAAAAATCTATATCAGCTTTATTCCTAATAGGAGGGTTTACTCTATAATCATTTTCCATAGGTACTATATGATGCGGTGCTACTTCACAGGTCACATTAAAACCTTTCTTTTTAGCCTCTATAACATACTCAATAGCTTCTCTTGTGCTTACATGTGCCATGTGAGCTGAACATCCTGTAAACTCGGCTAAAGTTATATTTCTCCAAGTCATAGTGTTTTCTGAAAGTCTTGTATCTACTGCATTAAGTGAATGTTCTTCACAATGACACATAACAATCTTTCCACTTTCTTTAGCTTTAAGCATAGCTTTAAGCATAACATTGCTATCCATTACATCATTTCCATCTTCAGATATTATTTTCACTGAAGAATCTAACTTATCTAAATGACTTATATCCTTACCATCAAAATTATTTGTTATAGATACCACTTGATGCACATCTATAAGGCCTACTTCCTTAGCTCTATTTAAAACATAATTTACTGTATCCATATTGCTACACACTGGATTAGTATTGGCCATTAAGTTTACCATGGTATATCCGCCTTTAACTGCAGCATAACTTCCACTCTCAATGTCTTCTTTATAAGTTAATCCCGGCTCTCTAAAGTGTGCATGTAAATCTATAAAAGATGGTAATAATGTTAATCCTTCCGCCTTTATAGTTTCACAGTTTTTGATTAGATTTTTTCCTATTTCAGAAATTACTCCATTATTTACATAAACATCACCAACAAAATCCTGTGACCAGTCTAATACTCTTGCGCCTTTTATCAATAGTTCCATATAAATATCACCCTTTCGTCTCATAATATGTAAGTCGTTGTAATCCTATTTATTATGTTTAATAACTTAATTACATATCTGAAACTCTGTAGATTTCATCGCAATATTGACACCTATATTCACTTTGTTCTTCATCTACTAGATAAAACACATGAGTTAATCTTTTTTCCACAGAAGTTATACATCGTGGATTTCTACATTTTATTATATTTTCAACCTTATTAGGTAATCTTAGTTTTATTTTTTGTTTTATAACTTCATTTTCTATTATATCTATAGTTATATTAGGATCTATAAATCCTAATACTGTAAAATCTAATTCTAAATTATTTTCTATTTTTATTATGTCCTTCTTGCCACATTTTTTACTCTCTGCATTCATTATTAATGCAACTGAGTAGTCAGCTCTATCTAGTCCTAGGTAATTAAATATTTTTATTCCATGCCCAGCCTTTATGTGGTCAATTACTATTCCATTCTTCACACTATTTATTGTTAACACTTCACATTCCCCCTTAAAACTATTTATCACCCAAGAGTTTGGCAATTAGAGCCATTCTTACATACATTCCATACTTAGCTTGCCTAAAGTAACAAGCTCTAGGATCTTGGTCTACTTCATAAGCTATTTCATTAACTCTTGGAAGAGGGTGAAGAACTATCATATCTTTTGATGCCTTAGACATTTTTAGTTCATCTAATATATAGCTATCTTTAA
>CAZKOJ010000270.1:0-2572 GCA_964554365.1 uncultured Clostridium sp.
TAAGTTACCAAATTCCTTCATAAATATCCCAAGTCAAGGAGGATTAATAAATATTCCAGCGGTTATTATAGTATTGGTTATTACACTTCTTCTATCAAAGGGAACGAAGGAAAGTAAAAAGGTAAACAATGTTATGGTATATACAAAACTTGCTGTTATAGTTTTATTCATAATTGTAGGAGCATTTTTTATAAAGCCGGTAAGATGGCAGCCATTTATGCCATTTGGTTTTAAGGGTGTATTTGCTGGTGCAGCATCTGTATTCCTTGCCTTTGCAGGATTTGATGCGGTTTCAACTTCTGCTGAAGAGGTAAAAGATCCTCAAAAAAACCTGCCAATAGGTATTATTGGTTCAATGATAGGTTGCGCACTTATATATGTTATAGTTAGTTTGGTTTTAACAGGAATGGTTGACTATACTAAATTAAATGTTGGTGATGCTATGGCTTATGCATTAAGTTCTGTAGGTCAAGGCTGGGCAGCTTCTTTACTTTCAGTAGGAGCAGTTATAGGAATTTTAGCGGTTATACTTGCATACGTTTACGGAGCATCACGTATATTGTTTTCAATGAGTCGTGATGGATTGCTTCCGAAAAAATTTTCTAATGTAAATAAGAAAACGAATGTTCCTGTATTTTCAACTTGGGTAGTAGGATGTATAAGTGCTTTATTAGGCGGTATTGCAGATATAAAGCAATTAGCTGATCTTACAAATATGGTTCTTCTAGCAGCATTTTCACTTGTAGCAATATCTATAATTATACTAAGAAAAACTCATCCACAATTAGAGAGAAAATTTAAAGTACCTTTAGTACCAGTGTTACCTTTAATAGCAGTAGCATGTTGTATATTCCTTATGTTTAGTTTATCAAAAACAACATGGTTATATTTTGGTATATGGATTGTATTAGGAGTAATTGTTTATGGAGTATATTCACATAAAAATAGCTTATTACAAAGCAAAAGTAGTTATGATGATTATAGCAGGAAAAGGGTGGCTAATTAACTGCCGTGATTAAAAGAGAGAGTTTTATCCGATGGTTACTATCCGTAACACTCCCATCTTTTTTAGATGGGAGATATTAGAACTCTTGAGCTTCTGCTCTGGGAAGAGTTATTTCTCATAAGCAAACTCCACCTGAATCTAAGAATCACTTGATGAGGATTAAATCTTAAATTTAGTCTATTTAAAAGAAAATGGTCTTATTCCAATGAAATATTGGAATAAGGCCGTTTAACGAGTATTCAATGCTTTTTCAAAATAATTGCCATAATAAATAAGAACAGTTCCAAACCTGTTTCAACAAATAGGCCTATAAAGGGATAAACATAAAAAGCATCCAAACAAATTGAGATGAAAAGATAATGCAGGAAGACAGGTTAGTATGGAACAAAGATTACATAGATTTAGCGGTTAAATAACTCTTAAGAGATAGTAATACTAACTTTGATAGTCTTATTAAAAACATTGAAAATGACGAAGAATTAAAGAACTTAGTAAAGAGAATTATTTTAGATAATGATGAAGTAACTTATATAGCTGATAATCCAGTAATAAATATAGGAGTAATTTACGGTATCTTTAAAAATGAAAATAATTTGGAAAAGGTAGCATTATCAAGGAAAATAAGAAAAACTGGCTGAAACATTTAATTAAAGTGTTTCAGCTAATCTTTTTTAGATTTCTTTTTATTGGTATCTATATTTCAATAAATGTATAATAGATATATTAAATTAGTAGGGTTTTGTAAGGACATTTGTCCTGCATGGACTATCCATGGCTCTACATGGGAAATGAGCATGAATGGAGATTTAATAGTCGATATATACCACTGTGACGGTTGTTTAAAATGGTTATCTAATTTCCATTGGTCACAAAAGTATATTAATAATAATAGTTTTGAGTAAAATAAGCGTAATACATAGTTAATTTATTTATCAAGGAGAAGATATGAAACCTTACAGTATACTAAATAACGTAATATTTTTAGATATAGAAACCACTGGTACTGATGATAAAATTATAAAAATCTGTGCTGTTAAAATAAAAAATAATGTTGTTACAAAGTTCAGCACTTTAATTAATCCAAATAGAGTAGTAGCACTAAGTACTTCCGATCTTTTAAGAGGAATTACTCAAAAAGAACTAGATAGTGCTCCACAGTTAAAAGATGGATTAAAGAAACTAATACTTTTTATTGAAGGTCTTCCATTAGTCTGCCATAATAAAGACTTTGCAAAAAAAATTCTTAATATAGATAATGAATTTTTAGATTTAATAGAACTTCTTGCCATGCTTTTTCCAGAGCTTAGGTCCTTTGATCTTCAATATTTATTAAAGAAGTTTATTCCTAATTACAAAGGGGAAAATTGTAGAGCTCTTAGTTATGCAGAAGATATAATACTTGTGGTTAATTATGCAATCAGCAGCTTTTATTATGAAAATGGTTATTCGCTGCCCATGAGCATTACAGAACTGGAAGCATGGAGCTGGTATAAGCATCTTACAAAGGTAAATATGAAGGATGTAAAATGCTTCATGGAAAATAAAACTATTGAACGTGAAGAGAAA
>CAZKOJ010000271.1:0-2550 GCA_964554365.1 uncultured Clostridium sp.
AAAATATATATAAAATACATAAAATTTCGAAAGGGGAAAGATACTAAATGGAAAATGGAAGATACTTAGAAGAAACAAAAAAACCTTTAACACCTCTTTTAGCAATGGAAGAGGCAGCAAGATGTCTTTTATGTCATGATGCACCTTGTAGCAAAGCTTGCCCTGCAGGTACAGATCCAGCAAAGTTCATTCGTTCACTTCGTTTTAGAAACTTAAAAGGAGCAGTAGAAACTATAAGAACAAATAATGTTCTTGGTGGAATATGTTCTAGAGTCTGTCCTTACGATAAATATTGTGAGGGAGCTTGTAGCAGATGTGGTATAGATAAGCCTATAAAAATAGGTGATTTACAGAGATATTTAACTGACTATGAAGAAAGCATAAACATGAAAGTGCTAGATAAAGTTGAAGCTACAAAAGAAAAAGTAGCAGTTATAGGAGCTGGCCCAAGTGGAGTTACAGCAGCTGCAGCACTTGCATTAAAGGGATACAAAGTAACTGTATTTGAAGAAAAAGATACATTAGGTGGATGGTTAAGTTATGGAATACCACCTCAAAGATTACCTCAAGAAGTTGTGCAAAATGAAATGAAACATATAGAAGATTTAGGGGTAGAATTTAAGACAAATTGCAAAGTAGGAAAAGATGTTAAAATAGATGTTCTTAGATCAGAAGGATTTAAAGCATTCTTAATTTCCTGTGGAATCCAAAAAGGAAAAGATATAGATGTTAAAGGCGCAGAATTACAAGGCGTTGTAAACGGTGTAGATTTCCTTGCAGAAGCTAAGACTAAAAAAGGTGATGTAAAAGTTGGTAGTCATGTAATCGTTATAGGTGGCGGAGACGTTGCTATGGACTGTGCATCAACTGCTAAATTACTTGGCGCAGAAGATGTAAAAATAGTTTACAGAAGAACTATAGACAAAATGCCTGCAAACGTAGAAGAAAGAGAATACGTTCAATCATTAAATGTTCCTATATTTACAGGATTCAAACCATCAGAAATGATAGGAAAAGATGGTAAGGTTGTTGCTTTCAAAGCAGAAGGAATGTTTGATGCATCTCTAATAGATCTTGCAGCAGATATGGTTATATTTGCAGTAGGACAAGAAGCAGAAGATGTAAAAACTATTGCAGATGTAAAAGTTAATGGAAAAGGAATAGTTGCTACAGAAAACTGCAAGACAAATGTAGCAGATATATTTGCAGCAGGAGATATAGTTGAAGGTGATAAAACAGTTGTACAAGCTGTTGCATCAGGTAAATTAGCTGCAGAAGCAGTAGATTGTTACTTAGCAGGTATAAAATAGGATTACACAAGGAATTTAAGGAGGCGTAGATTAATGAGAAAAAAAGATCTTTCAATAGAATTTTGTGGCGTGAAATGCGAAAACCCATTTTTCTTATCATCATCACCAGTTGGAAACAACTATGAAATGTGTGCTAAAGCACTTGAGTCAGGTTGGGGTGGTATAGTATTTAAAACAGTAGGTGTTTTTATACCAACTGAAGTATCACCACGTTTTGATGCTAATAAAAAAGAAGGTACTCCTTTTATAGGATTTAAAAATATGGAACAGATAGCTGAACATCCACTTGACTGGAATTTAGAGCAGATGAGAAAACTAAAACAAAATTATCCTAACAAAGTGCTTATTGCTTCAATAATGGGAAGTAATGACGAAGAATGGACTCATCTTGCAAAGCTTGTTACTGAAGTAGGGGCAGATATTATTGAATGTAATTTTTCATGTCCTCAAATGACAAGTCATGCTATGGGATCTGATGTTGGACAAAATCCAGAATTAGTTAAACAATATTCAGCAGCAGTAAGAAGAGGAACTCACCTTCCTATACTTGCTAAAATGACTCCAAACATAGGAAATATGGAAGTTCCAGCGATAGCATCTATTGAAGGTGGATCAACAGGAATTGCAGCTATAAATACAATAAAATGTATTACTGGAGTAGATTTAGATAAAAAAATAGCACTTCCAATAGTAAATGGTAAATCATCTATTTCAGGTTACTCAGGAAAAGCTGTGAAACCTATTGCACTTAGATTTATTGCTCAGATTGCTAAAGAACCAAAACTTAAAAATGTTCCTATAAGTGGTATTGGTGGTATAGAAACTTGGGAAGATGCTTTAGAATTTATAATGCTTGGATCTTCTAATCTTCAAGTTACAACAGCTATAATGCAATATGGTTATAGAATAGTTGAAGATATGATAAGCGGAATAGAACACTATATGGACGAAAAAGGAATAGATAAATTAGAAGATTTAGTAGGAGTGGCTCTTGAAAATACAATTCCAGCAGAAGATTTAGATCGAGGATATATAGTATATCCAGACTTTAATCATGATAAGTGTGTTGGATGCGGAAGATGTTATATTTCTTGCTATGATGGAGCTCATCAGGCAATAGTATGGGATGAAGAAAACAGAAAACCTTCAGTAAATAAAGATAACTGTGTAGGATGTCATTTATGTTCACTAGTTTGTCCAATAGAAGGATGTATAACTAAAGGTGAAATTAAATTTAAAG
>CAZKOJ010000272.1:0-2545 GCA_964554365.1 uncultured Clostridium sp.
ATTATATTGCGTTCTTTACAATGACAACGATTATAGGAATTATTAACACTATAATAATTAGCACTATGCCTCATTCTTCTATAGGAAGAATATTTGCATTTATGGGGAAAAAAGTTCAATATTTTGGTGTTGGTTTTATGTTGATTGGAGTTATCGGATTTTCTCTACTTATAATAAATAACATGATAAGAAAAAATTCTAACAACAGCTACACTTATGTTTATGATAACTTTTTTAAAATAGTTATTGCTGTAGGACTATCTGGAGTATTGGTATCAACTATAAATACTTACTTTATATTGATATTTACACCTGCTCTTGCAGCTAAAGGGTTCGTTATATTATGGATACCTAGAATGGTAGAAACTTTAGTTATAACTATAATAAACTCTTATGCTATATCAATACTTCTTTATTCTTATAATGTATTTGAAAGAAGAATACCAAAAAAAGTATAAATTTCATAACTATAGGTGGAATCGTTCTCATATTAATTAATGTAAAAATGATTATAATATAGGAGAGAGAATAAAAATGCTTCTTATAAAAAATGGAAAAATATTTACTATGACAGGTGTAAATTATGACAATGGATGTGTACTAATAAAAGATGGAAAAATAATATCAGTAGATGAAAGTATAGAGGTATTAGAAGATACTGAAGTAATAGATGTTAACGGTGCGTGGGTGCTTCCAGGCTTAATAGATGCTCATTGTCATATTGGCATCATGGAAGAAGACATGGGTACAGAAGGTATGGATTTAAATGAAGCTACAGATCCAATAACTCCTCATATGAGAGCTATAGATGGAGTGAATCCTTTAGACCCTTCTTTCGGAGAAGCTGTAAAAGCAGGAGTAACTACTGTTATGACTGGACCAGGCAGTTCCAATGTAATAGGGGGACAATTTGTGGCAATGAAAACACAAGGTGTATGTGTAGACAACATGATAATAAAGGAACCAGCTGCACTTAAGATATCATTTGGAGAGAATCCTAAAAGAATATATAAGAGTAAAAACAAAATGCCTATGACTAGAATGGGAACAGCAGCATTGTTAAGAGATACGTTAATTAAAGCTAAATCTTATAAGCTTAAAAAAAAGCTGGCAGATAATAAAGGAGAGAATTTTGATATAGACTTAAAAATGGAAGCTATTATTCCAGTGTTAGATAGAAAAATTCCTTTAAAAGCTCATGCTCATAGAGCAGATGACTTAATTACCGCCATAAGAATAGCTAAAGAATTTGATTTATTACTTACATTAGATCATTGTACAGAAGGGCATATTATAGTAAATGAAATAAAACAGGCACAGGTGCCTGCAATAATAGGACCTACAATGACATTTAGAGGTAAAATAGAAACTAAGAATAAATCTTTTAGTACTGCATCAATATTGAATAAAGCAGGAATTAAAATTGCTATAATGACAGACCATCCTGTGATTCCAATAGAATATCTTCCCATATGTGCAGGCTTATCAGTTAAAGCTGGGTTAGACATGGAAGAAGCTTTAAAGGCTATAACCATAAATCCAGCTGAAATATTAGGTATACAACATAGAGTTGGAAGTATAGAAAAAGGAAAAGATGCAGATATTGCTATATACGATGGAAATCCAATGGAGATATTTACGAATTTACTTTATACAATTATAGATGGAAATATAGTATATAAACAGAGTTCCTAGCTTTAGGTGGGGGTTTAAAACCCCTTCTGAAGCTTAGACATTGGGATAAATACAGATGATGATATGGAGGTACATAAAGTGAAAAAAGCTTTTTTTCTGGATTTTGATGGAACTATAACGGTAGAAGATGTAGGATTTTCTATAATAAAAGAGTTAGCACAGGATGGATGGCAGGAAACAGGGAAGCTGTGGGTAGAAAAAAAAATAAGCACAGCTGAATGTGGTCAAAAACAGTGGGATTTAATTAAATATGACAAAGATTATGTAAAAGATTTTGTTAAGAAATTCAAAATATGTGAGGGCTTCAAAGAATTTATAGATGAAGCAAAGAAAAACTCCTATGAAATTTTTATAGCTTCTGACGGATATGATGTTTATATAAATGAAGTATTAAAAATAAATGGTTTTGAAGATCTTAAAGTTTATTGTAATAGTGCAGTTTATAATAATGGCTGGAATTTATCCTTTTTAAATAGCGATAAAGGATGTGGCTTATGTGGAAACTGCAAGAGAAAAATGGTAGAAAACTTAAAAAGCGAAGGATATGAAGTTTATTATGTTGGTGATGGTTATTCAGACAGATGTGCATGTATGTATGCTGATGCGGTATTTGCAAAATCTTTCCTGAAAAAGCATTGCGAAGAACAAAGTATACCTCATTATAATTTTGACAATTTTTATGACATATTAAAATACTTTAAAAAGTAAAAGTGAGGGTAACTTCACTGATAGCTTATATAATAAGCGGAGTGCGTCTCAAATTTAGAGTGGCCTGCCACTTAAATATATTATTCTAAAACCATCCGTTTATTAAGAAGGCCTAATGCTTCACTTATTTTAAACTACCTAC
>CAZKOJ010000273.1:0-2489 GCA_964554365.1 uncultured Clostridium sp.
GATACTATAAGTAAAGTTGGAAAGACAGGAAGTTTTGTTTAAGCTTCAGGAAAAACAATAAATATTGGGGGTGGTGATTATGGATAGGACATTAATACTGCTAAAGAAACTCAAAATTTAATTGCGGCTGTTAAAGAAGGCGGAACTATAAAAAGGGAGCCAACATATATTCAAACTGCCGCATCTCATAGTAATAATGATATTGGAAATAGCTATGTAGAAATAGACATGGGAAAACAGCATTTATCGTTTTATAAAAATGGATCATTAATAGTACAAGGAGATGTTGTTACAGGGAATGTAAGCACTAAGAATCCAACACCAGAAGGTATTTATAGGTTAAAATATAAAGAAAGAAATGCTACATTAAAAGGTGAGGGATACAGTGCTCCTGTTGATTTTTGGATGCCATTTAATGGAGGAATTGGAATTCATAATGCAAGCTGGAGAAATGAGTTTGGAGGAAACATATATATGGCAAATGGTTCTCATGGTTGTATAAATGCACCATACGATTTAGCAAAGGTAATATTCAATAATATTGATGAGGGTACTCCAGTTATTTGTTATTAGTGTGTAAACAGAGATTAAAAGGTATTCAGTAGATTACATGGTGAATTTTATTCACCATGTGTTTTTTTAGTTTAATGGTAATTTTGCAGTAATGATAAAGATGTTACAAATTGTAATTTATACAAGAATGATATATAATGAAGCCAAAATATTATTGTAATTATGTAAGGCTATGATGAGTAATAAGAAAATAATTTGGAGGCATGAGTATGGGTAAAAAGGATTTTTATGATCTAGAAGATAAAATTAGGGATACAGTGAAAAATGCATTCGATGCCATAGATTTTGATAGATTAAAAAAGGATATTGGTGATAAAACTGATAGTGCTTTAAATGAAGTTAAAATAAATTTAAAGAATAATTCACGGGATTTTAAGAAAAAAATGAAAAATAAAAGATACAATCAATATAGAAATGTTACTAATATAGTCCCAAAAGATGAAAATAAAGTACAAAGGTATATTTGCAAAAGACCAGCTGGAAGTATATCAGGAATAGTTTATATGATACTAGGAGGTCTTGGAAGTTCAGGATTAGGGATCTTTTTAATTGCATACTTAATAATTGCTTCTTTCAAGGGGATATTTTCAATAACTAATTTTATTATTTTGGGGCTTTTGTTTTCTTTTTTTGTATTAAGCATAGCTTTGACCTTTAGAGGTATAAATTTAAGAAAAAGAGTAAAGCGTTTTAAACAGTATGTAAGTTACATTGATAATCATAGTTATTATTCCATTAAAGAATTAGCTGTTGCAACTGGAAAGAATAATAAATTTGTTGTGAAAGATTTAAGAAAAATGATTGATTTAGGTATGTTTCCACAAGCACATATTGATGATAAACAGACTTGCTTTATGTTAAATAATGAAGTTTATGAGAATTATTTAAATTCAAAAGAGGCTTTTAAGCAGCGTAATGAAGATGAATTAAAAGAACAAGAGGAATTAAATGAAGAAATAAATGACTCAGAGAAAAAAGAATTAAGATATACAATTCAAATGGGAAAAAATTATATTGGGCAGATAAGAAATGTAAATGATGCTATACATATAGAAGAAATATCAACAAAATTGTATAGACTTGAAAATATTGTGGGTCAAATATTTAATTATGTAGAGAATAATCCTAAAAAGTTGCCAGAAGTTAATAAGTTTAATAATCATTATCTTCCAATAACGTTAAAGCTAGTTAATGCATATAAAGAGCTAAACGACCAGCCAGTTCAAGGTGACAATATAAAGAGTGCAAAAAATGAAATTGAAAAAACCATAGATATTATAAATATTGCTTTTGAGAAGCTGTTAGATGATTTATTTGGAGAAATAGCTTTAGATATTTCTACAGATATTTCTGTACTTGAAACACTGTTTACACAAGAAGGACTGACTAAAAATGATTTTAAAAAATAATATCAAAAGAGAAAAAGGGGGAATTGAAAGTGAATGATGGATTTAAAGAAGATACTGATGTCGTACCAACCTTAAAATTTGAGCCTTTTCAAGATGATGTTCCTATTGTTAAAGTAAAAGAAGAAAATAAACAAGAAGAAGTTCTTGATGATAGTTATTTAACAGAAGAAGAAAAGAAGATGGTGGATGAATTTGTAGATAAAATTAACATAACTAATTCAAATTCAATTCTGCAATATGGAGTAGGTGCTCAAAAGAAAATTGCAGATTTTTCTGAAACTGCTTTAAATAATGTAAAGACTAAGGATTTAGGGGAAATAGGTGAAATTCTCTCTAATGTAGTAGTTGAGCTAAAGAATTTTGATGCTGAAGATGAGAAAAAAGGTTTTTTAGGTTTTTTTAAGAAAACTACACAAAAATTTGCTCATATGAAAGCAAAGTATGATAAAGTTGAAGGAAATATAAACAAAATTTGTAGTACCCTTGAAAATCATCAGATACAACTTT
>CAZKOJ010000274.1:0-2460 GCA_964554365.1 uncultured Clostridium sp.
AAATTCAACCCTGTACCAAAATGGGGTGTTACTGTCCCTTTCATGACACTGATTTAAAAAGCTTATAATATCCGTTTTTATAATTGCATCCGCTACTAATTTATAATTAAGTTCCAGATTACTGCAGGATTCTAAAGGAAAAAGAAGCTCATAAAAGGTTCTGCATTCGTAAACTCTTTTTAAATCCTTTTCTTCAATATATATACCTTCAGTCACAGTGGTACCTTTAATTGATTTTTCTTTAAGATCCATTAAAGTAATCTGAAAATGATCATTCATAGTTGTTAATATCATAGGTACAGGATTTTTAAAACCTGTAAATTCATGCGGTTCAGGAGGAGATAATTTAGCTATAGCCCTTGTAAGTGCACGTTTTTCTTCATTAATATGCTTCTCATCCTTTATAGCCAAGCTTTTGTCCTTAGAATCTTTTTCTTTAATTATTAATTCTTCAAATATTGACCTGAGCTTTTCTGCATCCAAAACTCCACCGCAATTTCCTATTGCAAGTACATAGGAGGATTTTACAAATAGTTGTTCCTCTGAACTGTATGCACTATATAAAGCCTCTAAATATTTTGAATCACCTATTTCACCAATAATACCACATACATTCTTTCTAACTTTAGCATCTGAATGTTTCAGAAGATCACCAAGTTTTTGTTTGGAATTCCCCATAGCTCTTTTAAATATACCTCTAGGTTTTTCTTTTTTTATAATATCCCTTATAACAGAAAGTACTGCTCTTGGGTTATCTTGGTTTAAAGCTTCTGACCACAACAGTGGCATTGCATTATTATAATCCCTTGAAAGTTCATCTATTATTTCAGCTCTCTGCCTATCATCAGCAGTTTTTAGATTTTCTATTAAATTTGTATAATTTATATCTTTCATTTGATTCACCTCTTATGCTTCAATTTAACAGCCTTCATTATACCCCATATTGCGAAATGCTTGCAACGTTGCATTTAATTAACATAAAAATGGATACAGTTGATCCTACGTTAACATCAGATGATATAAATGTTAAGTTTGAATCCTATGGATTTTTGGGCAAATTTAAATTTAGGATGTATTTATGAGGAACAAAATCAAAATATTTTTGCATATAAAATGTTTTCAAAAGCTTTAAAAATAAATCCAATTAATGATTTAGCTTTGTTCAATATGGGAGTAATTTGTTATAAGTTTAATATGATATAAAAAGCCATTAATTTCTACGAGAGAGCAATTGAAAAAGACAAGAATTACAAATACAGTTATTTGAATTTAGCAGTGATTTATAAATATAAAGATACAAAAAAGGGTATAGAAATTTTATCTAGTGGAATTAATAATTGTAGTGAAGTAGATTTTTTATATTATAACAGAAGTTGCTTTTATGCTTTGATTAATGAAGAAAGTAAGTCATGTGAGGATATAATTATGGCTTTAAAATTATATCCAGAGTTTTTTAAATATGTTTTTGAAGATGAAGAATTGGAAAAAGTAAGAGAACTAAATTCATTTAAGGAATTTGTGGCGAAATATAGCTTTTAGAAATTGATCATAAACAAAATATACCGAAATATCTAAGATAACTAAAGAGCTTAATGAAAAAATGTCTTTAGTTATCTTAATTTTAACTAATTAATCTAGGTTATTACCAGTTACAATTTTAATGAAATATGAGAATGTAGATAGATTTGTGTAAATCAAATCTATCTACGTTCTTTTTATGTATATATAGCTGTTAATTTAGGAAAATAATAACTATGCTGCACTTTATTCTATCTGATGTCTCCGAAATGCCCAATAGGTAAAAGGCAATAAAATAACTGTAATAAGACTATACAATATTGGAAGAATCTCATAAGGTGTAAAAATCTTCCCACAAATATCATATAATGTAAATGTTATTATCAATCGCCACCCAAGCAGTAATTGATGTGGCATTACACTTAAAATCTTTTCAAGAATACCCTCCACTCCAATTGATTTATCTAAGATTGCTGGAACCATCATAATTAAAAAAATCAAAACAATTGTAAAAAAGGAGCTTTTCACTTTTGAGGAAAGAAACATTGAAAGTGTACCAATAAATAAGCAAGCTATGTATCCCAATAATACAACCATCCCAAAGGCCTGACTGTTTGTTATATGATAAAAGCTTTTCCATCCCCCCATATAAGCCTGAAGAGGGCAATTTCCTCCTTCAATTCCAAACATGAGAAAAATGGGTAAATTAGCTATGAACATAAACACAAAATACACTAAAGTAATGGATAACAAGCCTGCAATCAATTTATAAATAATTGCTTTTTTCTTTCCATGTTCTGTAGAAAGAAGAATTGCTACTGCTCCAGTTTGATATTCAACTGAAAATATAGGTGCCATGAGTATACAAATAATAAATGCTAGAGCATAAATAACTGTAGCACTGTATTCCAATGACGTTTACCAACCACCAGCATAAGAATA
>CAZKOJ010000275.1:0-2431 GCA_964554365.1 uncultured Clostridium sp.
ATTTGCAGATAGAGATGATGTAGTTGTAGTTTCACCAGATCTTGGAAGTGTAACAAGAGCTAGAAAGTTTGCTGATAAATTACATGCGCCTATAGCTATAATTGATAAAAGAAGACCAAAAGCTAACGTATCAGAAATAATGAATATTATTGGTGATATTGAAGGTAAAGCTGTTATATTAATAGATGACATGATAGATACAGCGGGAACCATAACAAATGGAGCTAATGCACTAATGGAAATGGGAGCAAAAGAAGTATATGCTTGCTGCACACACTCTGTTTTATCTGGACCTGCTATAGACAGAATAAAAGAATCTGCTATAAAAGAGTTAGTAATGCTAAATACTATAGATTTACCACAAGATAAGATGTTAGATAAATTTAAGATTTTATCAGTGGCACCAGTATTTGCAGAAGCTATAAAGAGAATATATGAAGATGTATCAGTAAGCAAGTTATTTGAAGATTAATTGTAATAAATTTTAAGCATGTAGAATTAAAACTCTGCATGCTTTTTTACATATAGTAAATTATTTGTAACTTTTTACGGATATACTACTACCAGATACAATATGTGTGGTAAATTTAATAGTAAGAGATATTTTAAATTTAAATATTAATAACGGACAAAATGAAGGGAGTAAGTATATATGGATGGATCTATAGGTAAAGTATTAATTGTAGATGATGATGAAAATATATGTGAAGTAATAAAAATGTATGTGGAAAATTCAGGTTATAACACTAGGGTTTGCTATGATGGAAAAAAGGCAGAAGAGGTTTTCTTAGAGTATAAGCCAGATTTGGTTTTACTCGATATAATGTTACCTCATGTTGACGGCATAGATGTTTTAAAATGGATAAGAAAAGATCATGAAACGCCAATTATTATGCTAACAGCTAAAGGAGAAACTTTTGACAAAGTACTTGGACTTGAACTTGGAGCTGATGATTATATAGTCAAACCTTTCGAACCCAAGGAATTGTTAGCTAGAATGAAAGCTGTTCTAAGACGATATAATGTAGATAACGAAAATAAAGAAGTGCTTAAGTTTGAACAGTTAACTATAGATATAAACTCATATATAGTAGTTTATAAAGGAGGAGAAATAAAAATGCCTCCTAAGGAGTTTGAATTAGTGTACTATTTGGCTAATAATAAAAATAGAGTATTTACAAGAGAACAACTCTTATGTGAGGTTTGGGGCTATGATTATCCTGGCGATTCTAGAACAGTAGATGTTCATGTAAAAAGACTTAGAGAAAAACTACAAGGTGGACCTAATTGGCAAATAGAAACGGTATGGGGTGTAGGATACAAATTTGAGGTGAAATAAAAATGAAAAAAGGTTTATTCTCTAAACTTGTAGCTACATTCACATTAATAATTACAGTAAGTTTTATTATGACAGCTGCATTTTTATCATATTGGTTTGAGGGATATTATTTTGAACAGAGAAAAGGACAGCTCAAAGCAGAATCGCAGCTTATAGCTACTGCCGCAATACAGTATTTAGAGGGAAATATGCCCGAAGATAAGATTAATGAAACCTTAGCGTATGTTGCTAGCTATTTATCTACAAATATATGGTTAGCAGATAGTTACGGATATGTTTATGTTTATTCTGATAGCAAAGATCGAAAAATCAGTACTAATCAAATATTAACAAAGGATTTAGAAGAATTAAGAATAGGTCATATTGTAGAAAAAAGAGGATTATATGGAGGAGCTTTTAGTGTTCCAGTACATACTTTAGAAATTCCCGTTTCATATAATGGAATCTTTAAAGGTGCAATAATTATGCATACATCTATAAATGAATTAAAGGATACTCTAAAGAAGGTATATGAAATAATATGGATGTCTGCTATATTTGCTATAATAGTTTCTTGTATTGTAATATATTATTTCTCACAAAAAATAATAATAAATCCTCTTGAACAAATTAATTATGTAGCAGATAAAATATCTAAAGGTGAAGTAGATAGGAGAGTAGATATAAAATCTAAAGATGAAATAGGAATTCTAGCAAAATCATTCAATTCTATGGCAGATTCATTGGAAGAAGTGGAAAAGAATAGACGGCAATTTATTTCTAATGTATCTCATGAGATAAGGTCGCCAATAACATCTGTTAAAGGATTTATAGGAGGAATTCTAGATGGAGTTATTCCTAAAGAAAAGGAAAATTATTATTTATCTATAGCTCATGAAGAAATTCAAAGGCTTACAAGACTTGTAAATGACTTATTAGACTTATCTGCTATTGAAGCAGGGCAATTCAAATTAAGAATTGAAGAAATTGATATAAATGAAATTATAAGGTTATGTGTAATCAAGTTTGAAACAAAGATAAAACAAAAAAAGCTAAATGTAGAAGTGGCAATGCAAGACGATAAACTTTTGGTAGTTGGAGATAGAGATAGAA
>CAZKOJ010000276.1:0-2399 GCA_964554365.1 uncultured Clostridium sp.
CATATAACTGGTTGTTCTTCTTCTTCAGTTAAAAGATTTAGTGATATAACTTTAATACCAGTTGAAGTTTCTACTGGCATGAATTTTATTTCTTCTTTATCTCCTACTTGTATCATATCTGCTCTTTTATTATTTATACCAAAAAATCTAGGCATTGAGGGTCCTGTTATATCTCCGTCTAGCACTCCAACACTATAACCATTCTTCTTTAATTGAGTTGCTAGTATTCCTGTAACAGTTGATTTTCCAACTCCACCTTTTCCACTTATAACTCCTATTATATGTTTTGCTTTTCCATACTTAGGTGTTAACTTGCCTGAGCAACCTGTACCAACACTATTACAGCCTTCTTTACTTGAACAGCTATCACAATTACTCATTATTTATTCCTCCCCTATTATGTAAAAATATGTTTTATATTTATAAATTATAAATTTATTATAACATTGTATTTGTTATTATCAAATGCTAAAAACTAAAATAATAAACACCCTAGCTTAAAAATCTGGGATGTTTATTATTTTAATATTTAAAATTTATCTGGCTTATCTTTAGAGACTTTAAAATTCCATGTTCCAGTTTTATATTCATCAACTATATAATATTTTTTCTCACTTTTACTATTTTTATCCCAAAAAATAATAGTTGCTTTGTAAAGATTAGATTTGTATCCTTCAGTCTTTATTGTCATCCAAATATCATAGTTTTCCTTGCCCTTATCTGCAATTGTTACATTTTTAAAACTACTATTTAAATCTTCCTTGAAATCTTTTAAATCCGCAGACAATATAAATTTTGCTGACTCTACATCATCTTTAAAATTTATCCCTATGCTTTTATTTTTATCACTATTCTTTAAATATTCATTTATAGTATTAGTTATTGATTTATAATACACTTCCTTAAAATCCTTTGGTTTTCTTATGGTCCAAAAGCTCTTTATTATATCATTATCTATTCTCTTAGATACAATATAGGTTTTATTATCACTATAAAGATTGCCGGAATCTGTTTTATCCAATCCAGCTATATAACTAAATTTATGTACTTTATTATTACCTTCAACCATTTCAAAAACATAATCTGGTTCTAGTGAGGATTTTTTATTTACAGTTTTTGCAGTAGATAATATATCATATAATTCGCTAATGGCTTTCTTATCTTTAACTGTAAATCTAAATCCCTGATCTCTTGTACTTTGTATTATTATATTTTGTATTTTACCCTGTTTAATATATTCAAAGTCATTATTCTTTAATCCTGTTTTTACTTTTAGATCATCAATTTTACTACATCCTGACGCAGAAAAACAGAACAACAGAAACATACTTAGAAATATCCATTTACTTTTTTTTAACTTTTTTATTCCTACTTGCACCTATTATTACCTCCTGTATTTTAAACTACTTTGCAAGATTCTTATTTTTTAATCTGCTTATGTTATAGATAACTATTCCAATTATCAACGTAAATATACTTATAAACTGTGATGTAGAAAGAACTCCAACCGCTCCTCTTGGATCATCCCTTAAGTATTCCACTAAAAATCTTCCTACACTATATAGTATAATGTATAAGGAAAATACCCTTCCATCTTTCCTTTCTTTTCTACCGTACCATAACAGGAAAAATGCAAGAAAAAAATCAAATACTGATGAATATATTTGAGTTGGATGCCTTATAATATCTGGTGGTACAAAAATTGAGTTTTTAAATTCAACGCCTATGGGTAATGTAGTCTCTCTTCCGTAACAACACCCAGCTAAAAAACATCCAATCCTTCCAAATCCTTGTGCTAAAGCTACAGTAGGTGCTACTATATCAAAAGTTTTAAGTGTATTCCATCCTTTTTTCTTGCTATAGAAAAATATACCTAAAGCTCCACCCACTATAGCGCCGTATATAACAAAACCATTACCTATATCTTTTAATATATTTATATCATTTATTATACTCTTTATTTCTGTTATTATATATAAAGCCTTTCCTCCAAGTATACCAGCTATTATAGATATAATAGCCATGTTTAATATGCTATCCTCATCGTAACCACTCTTTTTAGCTCTATAATCTAAAAGTATAAGTGCAGCACATATTCCAATAGCAATCATAGTTCCATATCCATAAACATTAATACCAAAAATTTTAAATAATATCGGTCTCATAATTTCCCCCCAACTTCTTATAAATAATAATGCACTAATTAGTTCAAAAATGTTAACAACATTATAACATATTTTAAGCATATTACGCCGCAAATTTAGAGTGGCCTACGCTTGAACATATTATTCCAAAAACCGTCCGTTTATTAAGAAGGCCTAATGCTTCTCTTATTTTAAACTATCTACCCACTCGATCAGCCCGTCCTTGGGCTCCTCGTGGCTTGAATCCTCCTGATT
>CAZKOJ010000277.1:0-2390 GCA_964554365.1 uncultured Clostridium sp.
TTTGTGTTGGAGAACGGCAATTCAAATATTTAAAAGTAAAATTTTTTAAAACCTGGAAAGAGGCGGTTATTCTCTTTACAGTATTAGTTCCTGTAAGAATTTAATCTATAAAACATATAGTAGGTATATCACAGCGCAGGCTATCAATGATTCTTTTTAATGATTTAGTTTCGGCAATATAGTAACTCTCATTATTAAAGATATCATCCTTTAAAGCCATGGAAGTGTATATTTTAAAATAACAGCATTTAAATTCTTTAGCCAAACAAGTATATATAGTTTGGGCTAAAATGATATTTATAGCCACTGTTTTTAAAAAAGTTGATTTTCCCGAGGCATTGGAACCTGTAATTAAAATAGAATCTGAAATTTTCATGGAATTAGATACTTGTTCTTTCATAAGAGGATGATTTATATCCCTAAAAATAATAGTTCTATCTTGTTTACTTATGCACTTTACTAATTCTGGAGTAACATATTCTTTAACTCTTTCTCTGTATGATGCAATAGCTATTAAGCTATCTATAATACCTACAACTTCAAATATGATTTTAAATTCTTCACTTTTTTCTATAAGAATATTTGACATTTTTTCGTAATTAATTAGATCCAAAAGAAAAATCATACTAATATAATCACTCATAACTCCAACATCTGTGCCATTATTTCCTGAAGTAAATGAAGCATTTTTAATACTTTTTATTAAAGTAATGGCTTCCTTTAATTTTTTATTATAAATTTCTAATTCCTCTATATTTTCTTTTAAAATTAAAGCTGCAATTTTAACTATTTGTACTATGTATTTAAAGGACTCAAGTTTATGTTTAATATTATTTTCTTCAATATAATATACAAGCATATTTATAAGGGCAGTTATGAAAGCTATAAATAGACCAGTATATGGATTTAGAAATGCAATACATATACCTGCTATAGGTAATACTGCTAAAGATCTATAAAAATTTAGATCGGATTTCTTTTTCTTCTCTTTGATATAAAAGTAGTCTGATATGAAGCAATTTCTTCTTTTTCCTAATTTAGAAAGTATATATTGTATCTTTCTTCTCTCATTTTCATGGGTTTGAAAAAATTTTATTAATTTATCTCTATATTTAAGTTTTTCTTCATCATACAAAGGCTCTCTTAAAATATTATATAAATATTGTTCGCCGGGACTGCTTTCAGTGGTATTTATTTTTTCGAAAATACTATCCATACTTAAATCATTCCAAGTAATTTCGTCAATAAAAAATGCGATTTTTTCATCTTCTTTTCTATTATTGAAGTACTCTGCTACTGTTTTTAAGTCATCGCTACTTAGTTTTTCATCTGCATCCTTTCCCCAATCACTCTCTAGCCTCTGCTTAATTTTCATATTTTTTTTGCACTTGAGCCTAGAGAAATTATAGTAGTTACAACTACAATTATTAAAATATAGCCTATAATAGCCCCCATTATTTTCACTCCCCTGTATCTTTACATTATTGCTTTTTGGGTAATTTTGTATTTTTAATTACAATGAAAGGTATTCTATATATTTTATTAAAATCCTTCCATATAGTGTAATAATTTTAAGTATTGTTTTATTTGGAGTTTATAAATGAAATAAGGCATTTGAAATTATATGGCTCAAAATGTTAAAAAGTATAAAATTATCATATCAAGATTACCTAGATCTTAAGGAAAAAAGTGATAATATATTAGAATATATAGATGGTATTGTACACATTAAACGAAGACAAGATGTATGAACAAAGTATAGTTAAAACTGAAACTGGAATTGTAAAATCAAAGCTTTTTGAAAACTTTGAAGTAGATATAGAAGATCTATTTATATAATAAAATAAGAAATGAATGCCATGGAGGATAGTTGGAAAACTTCCTTATGGCATTTTTAGTTATAAAAAACGAGAACAATCAAAAAAAGTGTCATATCATTGTGATAAATCCATGTTGAACTTAGCAAAAAATATGAATAAGTATGAATATACTAATTTTATTTGGTATAATTGTACTTAAATGGAGCTAATAATATTATAAGTTTTTTAATATCAACATATGGAGGAATTAAATGCAGAGAATTTTGATTGTGGAAGATGATGAAGATATTCGAGATATATTAAAAATCTATTTAAAAGCTGAATCTTTTGAAATATGGGAAGCTGAAAATGGTAAGAGAGCTTTTGAAGTTCTTGAAGATAACGAGCCGGATTTAGTTATTTTAGACTTAATGCTGCCAGATATAAGTGGGCTAAACATTTGTAAAAATATACGCACCAAATACAAATATCCTATAATAATGCTCACTGCAAAAACAGCAGATCAAGATAAAATAATAGGTCTTACTTATGGTGCAGATGATTATATCACTAAGCCTTTTAATCCCTTGG
>CAZKOJ010000278.1:0-430 GCA_964554365.1 uncultured Clostridium sp.
ATAACAAAATTAAAGATTCAATAAGCTTTATTTTTAACTTTACAAATGTGAAAAATGAAAATGTAGAGTTAACAAAGAAAAATAATGATTTAGAAAATAAATTATTAGAATATAACTCAGTAAAAGGTGAAAATAAAACATTAAGAGAAATGTTGAATTTTAAAAAGGAAAAATTAGACTATGAAACTATCGGGTGTGATATAGTATGTAAAAGTGGTAATAGTTTTTTAGATCAATTTATAATAAATAGAGGCAGCAAGGATGGTATAGAAAAACAAATGGTGGCAATAACTACTCAAGGATTAGTAGGGCAGGTTATTGCAGTAGGAAACAATTCAGCAATAGTTCAAACTATATCTAACGAGAATTTGGCTATTAGTGCAAGTATAGAAAATGGAAATCAGGATGCTGGAGGAGTAGGTATAGTTAA
>CAZKOJ010000278.1:440-2389 GCA_964554365.1 uncultured Clostridium sp.
GTTAAAGGATATAAGACTAATGACAGCAAATTGCTAGCTAAAATGTATTTTCTTCCTATAGACTCTAATATAAAAAAGGGAGATGTAATATTGACATCAGGCCTTGAAAATCGTTATCCTGCAGGACTTAGAATAGGATCAGTAATAGATGTTGAAGAGGATAAAGGTAAGGTAATGAAAAATGCTGTAGTTAAACCTTATGTTGATTTTAATAAATTACAGGAGCTATTGATAGTAGTACCTAAGAGTAAAAGTAAAATAGATGTAAAGTATTAGGTGGGATAGAATGAAAAAAGTATTGATTTTAGCTCTAATATCCATTTTGCTTTTTATATTAGACAATGTACTTATGCCTTTTTTATCTATAAGAGAAATTTATCCTAATCTACTTTTTGTGTTTATTATTTGCTATTCTATGGTAAATGGAAAATGGGAAGGGTTGTGGCTTGGAGTATTCGCAGGGTTACTTCAGGATTTGTACTTTACAAATGGATTTTGGATAAATGCTTTTGTAAATATGATTATGTGTGTTGCAGCAGGATTTATAGGAGATAGTATATTTAAGGAAAAAAAGCTTATACCTGTACTCTCCTGTTTTGCTTTGAGTATTTTAAAAGGTTTTATATTAATGCTTATATTATATATAGCAGGCACATACATAAACCCTGTAAATATAGTTTTTACTGGGTTTTATAATATGATTGTATGTATTATAGTTTACAAAAAGGTCTATAAATTTTGTCAAAAATATTATATGCAAAGAAGATGGAAATTTTAGAGGAATGGTGATTTGATGAAAGGTGAGGAAAAAGAAAAATTTACGAGATACACTGCACTAATGGTAATTATGCTAATCGTATTTACTGCTATTGCCTCAAAATTATTTATTCTTCAAGTTGTCAAAAGTGAAGAATATTCAGAAAAAGCAAATAATAAGTCTATAAGGGAAATACCTGATGCTGCACCAAGAGGGAAGATATTAGACAAAAATGGTGCAATATTAGCTTCGAATGCTCAAAATTATATTTTAATCTATAATCAGACAGATGAAAGTGATAAATATTTTTTTGACACTATGAGCAAGGTATTTGATATTCTTGACAAAAATGGAGAAATCCAAAAGGATGATTTTGAACTTAAAGTAAATCCTTTTAGCTTTCAATTTAGGGGCGATGATGATAAAACTAAAAGAATCCTTGAAATAAAGTTTAAAACAGATAGAGGATTAAATGAAGATATAAAAAATAAATTATTTAAAGATAAAAAAGATAAACTCACTGCTGAAGAACAGGCAAAAATTGATGAAGAACTTCTTAAGATAACTCCAGAAGAAACTTTTAAAAAACTTGTTAAGCAATATAAAATTGATGACAAAAAGTATTCTTTGGATCAGCAGAGAAGGTTTATGATAATAAAAGATACATTAAAAATGAATAGTTTTTCAGGCTATAAGCCAGCAGTAGTTGCAAGTAATATAAAAAAAGATACTGCATTTAAATTTTATCAAATGCTAAATGAGCTTCCATGTATAGATGTTACAACTCAACCTATAAGAACATATGAAAATGGAGAGTTAGCATCTTCTATTTTGGGGTATATATCCCAAATAGGATCAAATAATGATAAGTATAAAGAAAAAGGATATGATGCTAGTACGGATTACGTGGGTGTATCAGGGATTGAAAGTGTATTTGAGGATAGGCTGAAAGGTTCTAAGGGAGGAAAAGTTGTAAAGCTCAATAAACAGGGAAGAATAATTGAGGAACTTGGGAAAAGAGATTCTTATCCAGGTCAAACAGTTCAGCTTACTATAGATAAAGATGTTCAGGCAGCTACAGAAAAGGCATTAGATGAAAAAATGAAATCCTTAAGAGAAAATCCTTATCAACAACAACGCTCTAATACAGCAAATGCTACAAGAGGAGCAGCTGTAGCTATAGATGTAAAAA
>CAZKOJ010000279.1:0-2380 GCA_964554365.1 uncultured Clostridium sp.
AGACTAGCAGACTGACTAGTTATTTTTTTGAATGTGCCTTAAATGTTAATATAATTATTTTCTCTTATAGTTTATTAAAATATTCAATATATTATTAGTAAAAAACCTCAATAGTTTTTACTATTGAGGTTTTTTTATCTATTCTTCAGCCTTACTCTTTAATTTTTTTGCTTCCTCTATTATTTTATCTACTTCAATAGTAGGAACCTCTTCATATCGTTGAAATTTCATAACGAAATTTCCCCTTGCCTGTGTCATAGATCTTAAATCTGTAGCATATTTAAACATTTCAGCTTGTGGAATCTCTGCTATTATTCTTTGCTTATCTTCATCAGATTCCATACCTAAAACTCTTCCTCTTTTCTTGGTTATATCTCCTATTATATCTCCCATATAGTATTCAGGAACTATTACTTCTACATGCATAATAGGTTCTAATAATATAGGTTGCGCTTCTACAAGTCCTTTTTTATAAGCTAAGGATGAAGCAACTTTAAATGCCATCTCTGAAGAATCTACAGGATGGTAAGAACCATCATGTAAAACAGCTTTTAACCTTATTACAGGATATCCTGCAAGTACCCCGTGATGTATACATTCTCTTAACCCCTTTTCCACTGCTGGAATATATTGTCTTGGTACAACACCACCGACAACCTGGTCAACAAATAGTAAATCATCCTCACCATCGTTTCTAGGTTCAAATTTTATTTTTACATCTCCATATTGACCGTGTCCTCCTGATTGTTTTTTATGCTTTCCCTGAACATCAGCAATTTTTTTAATAGTTTCTCTATAAGGTACTTTTGGTTTTTGTAGTATTATATCAACTCCAAACTTAGTCTTTAATTTAGATGCTATTACATCTAGATGAGTTTCTCCTAGTCCAGAAACTATGGTTTCTGCATTTTCTATATCTCTGGAAACTTTAAAAGTTGGATCTTCGTCTAGTAGCTTATTTAAACCGTTAGATATCTTATCTTCATCATTTTTTGACTTAGGTAGAACTGCCATTGACATAGTAGGTTCTGGAAATTTTATAGTATTAAAGGCTATAGGATTATCAGCATCACATAAAGTATCCCCAGTAGATGTAAACTGTAGTTTTGAAACCGCTCCTATATCACCTGCTACTATTTCACTTGTAGGAATTTGTTGTTTCCCTTTTAAAAAATACATAGTTCCTATTTTTTCATCTTTATTTTTATTTGCATTGTGGACATTAGAATCTGATTTAATTTTTCCTGTTATTACTCTAAATAATGATAATTTACCCACAAAAGGATCTGCTATAGTTTTAAACACAAGTGCAGATAAATGTAATTTTTCATCTATTTTCACTTCAATATCTTCATTGGTTTTTAAATTTAATGCATTTAATGATTCTACATTTTCAGGTGATGGAAAACATTCAACAATATCTTCAAGCAATGTTTCAGTTCCTATTCCATTTAATGCTGAACCACACATAACTGGTGCTATATCACCCTTAGCACATCCGTTAATGAGACCATTGTAAATTTCTTCATCACTTAATGTCCCTTCATTAAAATATTTATCTAAAAGAATTTCATCTGTTTCAGCCACAGCTTCTATTATCATGTTTTTGCACTCATCGACTTTATCTATAAGTTCTTCTGGTATCTCACCATTTTTCATGCTGTGAGTTTTCTCATCAAAAATTCTAGCTCTTCTAGATATAACATTTATAACACCTTTAAAATCTCCTTCACTTCCTATAGGATATTGTACTGGAACTACGGATATACCAAATTTCTCTTTTAACCCTGCTAACACTTTATCAAATTTTGAATTTTCTCTATCTAATTTATTTATATAAAATGATCTTGGAAATTTGTGTTTGTTAACATATTCCCAAGCTTTTTCCGTACCTACTTGAATGCCTGATGTACCTGATATAACAACCATAGCTACATCAACTGCTCTTAATCCTTCATATGCTTCTCCAACAAAATCAAAATATCCTGGAGTATCTATTAAGTTTATTTTCACATTTTCCCATTGGCATGGTGCTATTGATGTAGATATTGATATTTTTCTCTTCTTCTCTTCAGAATCATAATCACTTACAGTATTTCCTTCTTCAATTTTTCCAAATCTATCTGTCGCTTTTGTATAGTAAAGTATTGCTTCTGTCAAAGTAGTCTTTCCTGAACCACTATGTCCAACAATTCCTACATTTCTTAAGTTTTTGGTTGTATAATTTTTCATAAGCAATTCCCCCTCTTACTTTTAAGCTTAATTATATATTCTACTTTAAATTTGAAATTCCTTTAAAGTTAACCAAATTTTCAAAATAATTTGATTAATTCATGCACCTCCATATAAAATTTCTTCTTAATATAAATGGATATGAAAA
>CAZKOJ010000280.1:0-2372 GCA_964554365.1 uncultured Clostridium sp.
CAATACCTCTCTTTTATCCTTAAATTATAAATATTAATCATTATTTCTGAATTTACTTTATTGACTACATTATATTATATTACAATTTCCAAACAGTAACAATACTCATTAAATTCTATAAAAAAACACCCGGAATAAATCCGGGTGTAAATATAAATTTTTTATTTTACAAAATCTATTCCTTTTTGTATAGCATTCTTGTTTGATTCAAAGAATTTTTCTTTTCCGTGAGCTTTTAATGAATCCATTAAAGCTTCTACAGAAACTATTCCTGTTTGTTTAACAAGTGCTCCTAAAAGAATCATGTTAGCTATTTTCTTGCTACCTATCTCTTCAGCTATTTTTTGAGCAGGTATTGCTATAACTTTTACGTCAGTTCTCTTAGGCATTATATCTACTAAATTTGAATCCATTATTATAACACCATTAGGTTCTACAATGTCTTCAAATTTTTCTAATGAAGGTCTATTCATTACAACTATAGTATCAGCTTTTGTAACTATAGGTGATCCTATATTTTGATCACTTAGTATAACTGAACAGTTAGCTGTACCGCCTCTCATTTCTGGACCATATGATGGTAACCATGAAACATTTAAATTAGCATCCATTCCTGCATATGCAAGAAATTTTCCCATTGATAATATACCTTGTCCGCCGAATCCAGCGAAGATTATTTGTTGTGATGCCATTTTATTTCACCTCCTGAGTAGAGTCTTTCTTAATGCCAAGAGGATAGTATGGAATCATATTGTCTCTTAGCCACTGCATTGACTCTGAAGGTGATAATCCCCAGTTAGTTGGGCAAATTGATAGTACTTCTATTAATGAGAAACCTTTTCCGTCTAACTGATTTTGGAAAGCTTTCTTTATAGCTTTTTTAGCTTTTATTATGTTTGGAACTGTATCAACAGATACTCTTTCTACATAACATGCACCTGTTAATGTTGATATCATTTCTGATACTCTTACTGGATATCCAGCAATTTTAGTGTCTCTACCATATGGTGTTGTTTCAGTTACTTGACCTGGTAGAGTAGTTGGAGCCATTTGGCCTCCTGTCATACCATAAATACAGTTGTTTACAAAGATTGAAGTTAAATTTTCTCCTCTTGTAGCTGCATGTACTATTTCTGCAGTACCTATAGCTGCAAGATCTCCATCTCCTTGGTATGTAAATACCACTTTGTCTGCATTTGTTCTTTTTATTCCAGTAGCACATGCTGGCGCTCTTCCATGTGCAGCTTCAAACATATCACATGCAAAATAATTATATGCTAAAACTGAACAACCAACTGGAGCTACTCCTATAGTTTTATCTAGTATTCCAAGCTCGTCTATAACCTCAGCAACTAATTTGTGGATTACACCATGTGTACATCCTGGACAGTAATGTGTAGGCACATCTAATAATGCCTTTGGTGTTTCATATACTATTGCCATTATTTTGTACCTCCTACTATAGATTTAACTTTTTCAAGAATATCTGTAGGATCTGGAACCATACCGCCTGATCTACCATAAAAATCTACAGGCTTTCTTCCGTTTGAAGCAAGTCTTACGTCTTCAACCATTTGTCCACAGCTCATTTCTACTGATAAGTAGCCATGTTTAGTGTTACCAACAGTTTTTTCAAATGCTTCAAATGGGAACGGCCATAATGTTACTGGTCTTACTAAGCCTACTTTTATTCCTTCTTTTGCAGCCATCTTAACAACATTTTTGCATATTCTTGAAGTTGTACCATATGCAACTAATATTAAGTCACAATCATTTTCACAATTGAAAAGTTCATATCTAACTTCATTTGCTTTTATATCTTTATATTTAGCTTGAAGTTTTATATTGTGCTCTTCTAATGTTTCTGGTTGTAAAAATAATGAATTTATTACATTATGTTCTTTTCTGCCATTTAATCCATTAGCAGCCCAAGTTTTTTCTGGAAGCTGTTTGCTTACTCTTTCTTTGAACTCAACTGGCTCCATCATTTGACCAAGCATTCCATCTCCCATAATCATACATGGTGTTCTATAAGTATCTGCTACATCAAAAGCATCCTGAATTAAATCAACCATTTCCTGTATAGATGCTGGTGCAAATACAGGCATATTGAAATCTCCATGTGCTCCACCTTTTGTTGCTTGGAAATAATCTGATTGAGCTGGTTGGATACTTCCAAGTCCAGGGCCTCCTCTAACTATGTTAACTATAACGCAAGGCAATTCTGCACCTGCTATATATGATATACCTTCTGCTTTTAAGCTTATTCCTGGTGAGCTTGATGAAGTCATACATCTAACTCCAGTACCTGCTGCTCCATAAACCATGTTTATAGCCGCAATTTCACTTTCTGCTTGAATGAATGTTCTGCC
>CAZKOJ010000281.1:0-2304 GCA_964554365.1 uncultured Clostridium sp.
CAGCTATAACACCGCTGTCCATGCTTTTCAGTATAGCTTCTAACTTATTTTGTTTATCTAAAGCATCTTTTAAAGTAATCTGCAACCTATCTGCCATATTATTAAAGGTTATGGCAAGTTGCCCAATTTCATCATCAGATGTGATTTTAGCTCTCCTATGTAATTCACCGGCTGCAATCCTTGATGTTATAAATTCTAAATCTTTAACAGGTTTAACCATACTTTGAGAAAGCTTTGATGCAAATATAATAGATATTATAATTGAAAAGATTAATGCAATTATATAGTATTTAAAATAACTACTTTCAAATCCTTTAACAATTTGCATATCTATAGCACTTCTTAATACATATCCTTTATCAAAAGCTGTAGCAAGATATAATGTATTTTTATTTATAGTATTACTATATCTAATGCTATACCCTACACCGTATTTTCTTGCATCCTTAACTTCTTTTCTTTGATTATGATTATCCATAGTCTTAGCTTCTGCTATTGTGTCCTTTAAAACATTTCCATTAACATCTATTAAAGTTTCTCTTATAACTTCATTTTTAAAATTATCTTCAAAAGAAAATTTTTCATTTTCTAAATTTCCATTTTTCAATACGTTTATTATAATTTGATTGTTTATTTTTAGATTTTCCTTTGTACTTGCTGTATACTGATAGTTTTCAATAAATACAAATAAAGTAGCAACTATAGATAATGTAAAAATTAGTGTACTTAACATAGTTAACATTAATTTCTTTTTCATTTTAACCACCAACTATTCATCTGAACTAAACCTATACCCTATTCCTCGAATAGTTTCTATATATTTTGGGTTTTTATCATCTTCTTCTATCTTCTGTCTTAAATGTCTTATGTGTACATCTACAGTTCTTGTTTCACCTATATAATCATACCCCCATATTTTATCTAGTAAAAAATCTCTTGTCATAACTCTTCCCTTATTTTTTATTAGAATTTCTAGCAATTCAAACTCTTTTAAAGTAAGTTCTGCTTTAACACTATCTTTTAGAACTTCATGTTTTTCAAAATCTATGCTTATCTTACCAAAATTATATGATTTATCTATAACTTTAATAGTTGTTCTTCTAAGTATAGCTTTTACTCTTGCCATAAGTTCTCTTATAGAAAATGGTTTAGTAATATAATCATCTGCTCCTAGTTCAAGCCCTAGTACTTTATCGAACTCTTCACCTTTGGCAGTTATCATCATTATGGGCATGGATGATATAATATTGTCTTTTCTTATTTCTTTACATACATCATATCCATCCATACCTGGCAACATAACATCTAATAACACCAAATGCGGGCTCTCACTTTTTGCTAATTTTAATGCTTCTAAGCCATTATCTGCACAAATTGTTTTATATCCACTATTATCTAGATTAAATTTGATTAATTCCCGTATATGTTCCTCATCATCTACTATAAGTACTTTTTCTTCTGACATAATTTTACCCCCTATTATGTTAAAATACTATCTTAAAAAAACAAATGAAAATAATCTTCCTCCATTTTTATCTTTTCTATAAGAATGCATTTTATAATCATTATTACAAAATGTACATATATCTAAATCTTTTATATTATTTTGATCTACACCTTTAATATGTAATTGATGAAGTATACATTTTTTCATATTTAAATGTCTTCCACTAGATATGTCTAGATTTTTATACACATGTGAGTTTTTAAATTTATCTATAAGTTCTTCACTTACTTCATAGCAACATTCATGTATATGAGGTCCTATGCAAACTAATAAGTCTTTAGGGTCTGTTTCATGTAATTGCTCCATACTTTGAATAGTTTTTAATAGTATGCATTCAAAAGTTCCCTTCCATCCGCTGTGTACTGCTGCTATTACATTTTTATTTTTATCATATAGAAGAATAGGAACACAATCTGCAGTAAAAACTCCTATGGCCATATTCTTTCTGTTTGTGATTAGTGCATCTCCTTCTTGTATTTCTCCATTATACTCTATAATGAAATCACTGTGAATTTGATCTAGAAATCCAACTTTATCTACACCAAACCATTTCTTTATATTCTCCGTATTTTTTTTCCCATTATATGTTACCTTATTAAAGTCTAATCCATTTTCTCCAGTAGAAAAAAACATCTCTGCTCCTTGGAAATGTACTTTTATGAATTTATATCCTTCAATTAGTACTTCTTTCATTTTATTCCTCCATTAAATAAACTTTAATTATATTTTAACATTGTTTATTTTCTATGCCACTAAAACTTTTTAAAATTAACCATTTTAACCCAAATTTAACACAC
>CAZKOJ010000282.1:0-2299 GCA_964554365.1 uncultured Clostridium sp.
ACGGGCTGATCGAGTGGGTAGGTAGTTTTAAATAAGTGAAGCATTAGGCATTCTTAATAAACGGACGGTTTTTTGAATAATATATTCAAGATTAGTCCACTCTGAATTTGCGTCGTAATACGCTTATATTCTTTAAATATAAGCAAATAGCTCTAGTTCTTAAGTCTATAAATTTCAATTCCATCTCTATTTATTTGTTTTTCTATCTCCTCATTTAATGAATCTAAAAAAACAATATCACAAGAATAAATTCCTATTAAATCACTTATTTCTTCTACAATAGTTCCTCTACCTTTTTCTAAACAATCTATACAAAGATCTATATCAGAGTTTATATCTGCAGTATTTTTTGCTCTAGATCCAAATAAAATCACCTTTTGTATTTTACTATTATTTTTAAAATACTCAATTAAATTTTTATATACTTTTTCATTTATTCCATACATTTTATCACATCGCTTTTTTTGAAATATTATTTAATAATTTTTCTATAGCATGTATATATTCTTTTAGTATCCTGTTTTTAATTTTTTCATAATCAGCTTCATCGTAAATATGAGCTGTAGCATTTCTCGACAATAAAATATCATTCCAAATATCTATATCATCTATAAAGCCCTCTTTAAACGCTTGCTTATAACATTCTCTTGGATTATTTATCTCTAGACCTGATGCTTTAAACATCTTTTACAATAATTTCCATGTCAAATCTTCTAATGTTTCATACTTTTTTATTATAGAATCTCTGTATACTTCTATAGTTATTTCATCTGGATTATCTAGTTTATTAAAATTATCTCTAATATTTTTTAAATGAATTAACATTCTACAAGTATAATTATACGTCAAATTTATTGATTCATTATATTTGTCTAATATTCCGCTCAAATCAACGCTCACCTCCTCATGTAATATATTCCAATATATCACAATGTAAATTAGTGTGACAACAATATTATTCTACGTAATTAAAATATTCACAGTATGGTGCTAGTGGACACTGCTCACAATTTGGCTTTCTTGACTTACATATAAGTCTTCCATGCCATATTAAATAGTGGTGTGTATCACTCCACATATCTCTTGGCACATTTTTCATAAGTTCGTTTTCTACTTGCTCTGGAGTTTTCCCTTTTGCAATTCCAAGTCTATTAGACACTCTAAACACATGAGTATCTACAGCAATAGCAGGAACTCCAAATGCATTAGAAAGAACTACATTAGCAGTTTTTCTTCCAACTCCAGGTAGCTTTATAAGTTCTTCCATGGTATTAGGTACATTCCCATCATTTTCCAATATAAGACTAGTAGCTCCTAGTATGTTTTTACTTTTATTTTTGTAGAAACCACAACTTCTAATTTTTTCTCCTAGCTCTTCTTCTGTTAGAGTTATAATTTTTTCAGGAGTATTGTACTCTTTATACAGTTCTTCTGTTACTATATTTACCCTTACATCTGTGCACTGGGCTGATAGTATAGTAGATACCAGAAGCTCATATGGAGATGTGAAATTTAGAGCACACTTTGCTTCAGTATATGTTTCACTTAGTGTTTTTAAAATTTTATCTATGTTTTCTTTGTTCATCTTTATCACCTACAATATATATTTTAAAATTACATAAACAGAGTTCTTGGTTTCAGGTGGGGTTTTGATCCCATCTGAAGCTTAGAAATCGTTATCCAGGGGCTTAGCGACTCTTATACCGATCTTTTGGAAGATGGGCGTTAGAGTCGATAGCCATCGGATAAACTATACCATATGTAACTTATGTTTTCTATATTGCACAACTCTTATACTATTTTAAATCTACTTATCTCATCCATAATTTCCTTTGTCATACCATGTAATTTCTCAGCTGTATTAGAAACTTCCTCTGTAGAAGAATTCATCTCCTCTGCTGCTGCTGCTATTTGTTCTGAAGAAGCTGATACCTCCTCAGCAACAGAGGATGCCCCTTCTATTTTTTCTAATATAGAATTTTTTTCTTTATCTATATTTACAGCACCTACACTTACAGATTGTATTTTAGGCCTTACTTCGTCTACCGAATTAACTATCTCAGTAAATGATTTTATGGCTGTGTTTATATTTGTCTTTTGATTAGTTAACTCATTTTTCATAGCATCTGTAGTTTTTATCATAGTATTGGTATCCATTGATATTGTATTAATTAAAGCATTTATATTTTCTAATGATAATTTAGACTGCTCTGACAGCTTTCTTATTTCATCAGCAACCACAGAAAATCCTCTGCCTGATTCTCCCGCTCTAGCTGCTTCAATAGCTGCATTTAAGGCT
>CAZKOJ010000283.1:0-2219 GCA_964554365.1 uncultured Clostridium sp.
TCTTGCTAGGATTTAAGTATTTAAATTTTTTATGCTCAGTTGATTTTATAAGAGAAAGAATAAGTGCCCCTGTCATAAAAATTGAACCAAGAATCCAGGTAGTCTTTTGAAAAAGGTCTTGACCTCCACTGCCTCCAAAAAGCATCTGAGCGCCGCCACCAAGGCCACCTAAGCCTAAACCGCTTTTGCCTTTTTGCATAAGAAATAATAGGACCAAAAAAAGGCCATTAAAAAAGGAAAAGTTAATAGTTTAATAGGACAAAAAATACAAAACTTAGGGCAAGCACATCTTGGAAACTGTTGATATAATTCTATAGGTGGGGTAGTTGGTTGCACTCATATAGAAGAAGGTATAAAACTTAGAAAAGATTTAAGCAAAATGTTTTTTCTTATACCTGGTTATGGAGCACAAGGAGGAAAGGCAGAAGATGTAGCACTTTATCTTAGAAATGGAAATGGAGGAGTTGTTAACTCTTCAAGAGGAATTCTACTTGCTTATAAAAAAGTTGAAAATGGAGAAAAAAACTACAGTGAATATGCAAGGCAAGAAGCTTTAAGAATGAAAGAAGATATACTTGGAAAAATTTAAAACTAAAGAATGAAGGAGAATGATGGATTGGTTAGTCTAAAATATAGTACTGAGAAGGTTTATGAAAATATTCAAATAGCAGATGAAGTATTTAAATTAACTATTAAAGGAAAATTTAATGGAAAACCAGGTCAGTTTTATATGTTGAGGTGTTGGGATAAAGAACCATTACTATCAAGACCTATAAGCATAAATCATATAGATGAAGAAAAAATAGTTTTTTTATACCAAGCAATTGGTGAAGGAACTGAAATTTTAAGCAGATTAAAAAAATTTGATGATATAGAAATTACAGGACCTCTCGGAAACGGATTTGATATAAATAATATTAGAGGAAAAATAGCTATAGTAGCAGGAGGTATAGGGATTGCCCCTATGCTGTACACAACAGAAAGTCTTAAAAATTGTAAAATAGACATTTATGCAGGTTTTAGAGATAAAACTTATATTATGAATGAATTTAAACAATTTACTGAAAATATCAATATATCTACTGAAAGTGGAAAAGAAGGCTATAAAGGATATGTAACAGACACATTTAATCCAGAATTATATGATGTAGTTCTGTGCTGTGGGCCAGAGATTATGATGAATAAAGTATTGAAAATGTGTAAAGAGAAAAATGTAACTGTGTATGTATCCATGGAAAAGCATATGGCTTGTGGTGTAGGTGCATGCCTTGTATGCACTTGTAAAACAAAGCAGGGAAATAAAAGAACTTGTAAAGATGGACCTGTATTTTTAGGTGATGACATAGTAATTGAGGAGGAAAGTATTTAATGCTGAATGTTAACATATGTGGAGTAAATTTAAAAAACCCTGTAATAGCCGCTTCTGGTACATTTGGCTTTGGTGAAGAATATAATCAGTTTTATGATATATCAACATTAGGTGGAATATGCACTAAAGGACTTACGTTAAAGCGTAAGGAAGGAAATGAAGGCATAAGAGTATTTGAAACAAGAGGTGGAATGTTAAATAGTGTAGGACTTCAAAATCCGGGGGTTGATCATTTTATACAATATGAACTTCCACAAATGAAAAAGTTTAATACTGCTATAATAGCAAATTTGGGTGGGTCAAGTATTGAAGATTATGTACAAGGTACAGAAAAACTAAACAATACAAATATAGATATGCTAGAACTTAATATATCCTGTCCTAATGTAAAATCAGGAGGCATGGCTTTTGGAATTAAATCTGAAGTAGCTTATGAAATTGTAAAGGAAGTAAAAGGTGCTTGTAAAAAGCCTTTAATGGTAAAGCTTTCTCCTAATGCAGAAGACATTGTAGACATGGCGTATAAATGCTGTATGGCAGGAGCGGATGCAATTTCTCTTGTAAATACTTTTAAAGGGATGGCTATAGATATAAGAAAAAGAAGGCCAATATTTGACAACATTACAGCAGGTCTTTCAGGTCCTGCAATAAAACCAATAGCACTTAGAATGGTTTATGAAGTCAGTAAGGCTGTAGATGTACCCGTAGTGGGACTTGGTGGTATCACCACTTGGAAAGATGCTATAGAATTTATTATGGCAGGGGCAAGTGCAATTCAAGTAGGAACAGCAAATTTTATAAAACCTGACGTATGTTTACATATTATAAATGAAATTAATCGTTCATTTAT
>CAZKOJ010000284.1:0-2216 GCA_964554365.1 uncultured Clostridium sp.
TAAATTGGGCAATGTGCGTATTTTCTTACCTTTGTATTATATCATAAGCATTAAAGCTATTCAACAACAATTTTAAATTTATAATTGATTTTATTTAATAGTTGTTAGATATTTTTTAAATCTTGAGTCCATTAAACCCGTATGAATTATTCATACGGGTTTAATATAAGATGAATTTTTCTTATTTTATTTTCTTTAACTCATCTAATAATTTTTCATTAAGTATTCTTATATGAGTTCCCTTCATACCTAATGATCTAGACTCAATAACGCCTGCACTTTCAAATTTTCTAAGCGCATTTACTATTACTGATCTTGTAATTCCTACTTTGTCTGCTATTTTAGAAGCGACAAGTAATCCTTCAGTACCGTCTAATTCATTAAAAATATGTTCTACAGCTTCTAGCTCTGAATAGGAAAGTGTTCCTATAGCAAGCTGAACTACTGCCTTTTTTCTTGCCTCTTCTTCTATTTGATCATGTTTAGCTCTTAGTACTTCAAGTCCTATAATAGTAGCACTATACTCTGCTAATACTAAATCATCATCTGTGAAAACATCATCAAATCTTGCAAGCAAAAGAGTTCCTAATCTTTCCCTGTTACCATTTATAGGTACTATTGTTGTTAATTTGTTTTTCACTCCGCAAGAAGTATCTTCATCAAATACACAAATACCTTCATTAGTTAGATTTGAACGTGTTTCGTGAACATTCAGTAATTTGTTATTATACTGTTCTGGAAACCTCATTTCATTTATAACTTTTTCTTTAACTATATCGCACTCGAAACCTGATGAAAAGTTGTACCCAAGCACCTTACCTTTTCTACTTATAATGTAAATATTACATGTTAATACTTCGCTTAATAAATTGCATATATCATCGAAAACTACAGGCTCTGCTCCTGATTTTTGTAATATTCTATTTAACATTCTAGTTTTGTTCAATATTGATGTCATTTGTATTCCTCCTTATTTTTTCTATCAGTCCTAAACATTATTATTTATACATCTATGTCTATTTTTTAGTTTTATGAATTTTTTTCTTCTTTTTTTCATATCACTAACAAATATAAGCTATTGCACTAATAATTTAGACTTTTTTAAATATTTAGAATTATTCTCTATTCTTTAACTATGATAACATAATACTTATTATATTTCAACATGAATTTAATATAATTCGACATTTTAATTAATATTTCTAACCTTCATTTTCTTTCTTATTTATCCTCATTAATGTTCTCAGCTTCAGGTATAATTTCTACATTTTTACATTCTGCATTAGTACACTCTATATAATTCCCTTTAGTTTTATTATGTTTTTTTACCATATATGTGCCACAAACGGAGCATTTTTGTGATACAGGTTCAAACCAGCTTACAAAATCGCACTCAGGATAGTTACTGCATCCATAAAATTTTCTTCCTTTTTTACTTTTCTTAACCAAAATATTTCCATCACATTTTGGGCATTTTACATCCAACTCTTCTACTATAGCCTTAGTATTCTTACATTCTGGATATCCTGGACACGCAAGAAAGTCACCAAACCTACCATGTTTTATAACCATATTTTTTCCGCATTTCTCACATTTTATATCTGTGACTTTATCCTCTATAGTAACTTTAGCTACTTCTTTTTCGGCTATCTCTATAGCTTCTTTCATTGGAGTAAAAAACTCGTCCACCACTTTATTCCAATTTTCTTTTCCTTCTTCAACATAATCCAGTTTTGCTTCCATTTCTGCTGTAAATTCTGCATCTACTATTTGTTTAAAATACTCACTAACTATATTGTTAACTATTTCTCCAAGCTCTGTTGGTTTTAAAGTTTTCTTTTCTCTTTCTACATACTTTCTTCCTAATAATGTAGATATAATTGGAGAATACGTACTAGGTCTACCTATTCCATTTTCCTCCAACGTCTTTACCAAAGTAGCTTCCGAATAGCTTGCCGGTGGTTGGGTAAAATGTTGCTTCCCATCTATAGCCTTTTTTGTAAGTTTTTCTCCTTGTTCTAGCACTGGTAATTTTATATCTTCATTTTCTTCTTCTGTGGCATATTGGTATACTTTCATGAATCCATCAAATTTTATTAATGAACCACTAGCTTTAAGACCATATGCCCCATTGATTATATCTAACGATGTTACATCCTTTACACAAGAAGCCATCTGACTTGCTACAAATCTATTCCAAATTAATGAATATAGTT
>CAZKOJ010000285.1:0-2141 GCA_964554365.1 uncultured Clostridium sp.
TTTCGAATCCATTTATTTTTTTGGAGAAATCTTTAAAGGATTGGCTAACTATATTTACAGAATGAATAAGATTTTGCATTTTATCATTACTGCTATTTGCCATATGGTTAATGTCTTTAGCTGTTAAATCAATATTTTCTATGGAGTTAACCATTGCATCTAAAGAATCACCAAATTTATTTAATACACTGGTAATTTGAACTAAGTCTTCAGCTTGAATTCCTGTACTTTTAGCAACATCGTTAATAGCGGCAGAAACATTCTGTGAAGATGCAGACATTTCTGCAGAAATTGAAGATAAACCGTCGGATTTTTCGTCTATAGATTGTGATACAGTTTTCATATTTAAAAGCATAGATTTTATTGAATTTTGAGTGTTTTTTATGGAACGAGTAAGCTCACCAATTTCATCATATCTTTTCAAGTAAATATCTGGAAGGTCAACAGTTAGAAGGCCATTTGCCAAATGCTCCATATGGTTTACAATATATGAAATAGGATCTACTATACGTTTTATGAAAGATACAATAATTAAAAATGATAAAATAATTATTGGAATAGAAATGCCTAATATTATAAACATAAGATTTCTTATTTGATTATTTATATTAGTTTTTTCAGTACCCATAAAAATCATGCCTAAATTTTCTCCGGCTGCATTTTTTATAGGTGTATATTTAACCTCATAAGGTATATTTAAAATATTAGCTTTGCCAGTGTATTCTTTACCTTCTTTTAGTACGGTCTGAATTACGTTATCTGAGGCTTTGGTTCCTAAGGCTCTTTTACCATCATTAATTATAGTGGTAGCTATTCTAGTTTCTTTTAAAAATATAGTTGCTTCATTACCACTTTCTTGTTTTACAGTATCCACAAACTCAGTATTATCATTTAGAAGTTTTGGGCCTTTATACAGCTTATCGCTGACTACCCTCCAATCACCAGGGTATTTTTCATTTATTAAATTTAAAACTAAGTTTATATTTGAGGTTAATAATTTACTGTTATAAGTGCTTAGTACTTTGTTAATTTGAAAAAAAGTAGCTATAAGTATGGATATACTTAAAAATAACATAATAGGCAATATAATTGCTAAAATTTTAGTCTTTAATTTCAACTTTTTCATAAGAAACTCCTTTCAGATATAAGTCGGAAAACCTTTACGATATTATAACATATTTGGTATATTCATGCATTAAATAAATTGTAATGCTAGTGAAAAGATATAGCTTGAAAAATAACATTATATCTTTTTTTTATTCTTTAAATGTCCAAAAACCCCTCCGCACAAACCGCCTATTATATGAGCGAATTGCGATATATTATCCTTTGCAAAGAAACCATTTACAACTTCTTTTCCTAAGAAAATTATAAGTACTAATATAAGAGTAAGTGGTATTTTGTGGGAGTCAGCATTGCCAAAAGAGCTCAATAGTATTAATAAGAATACAATTCCACTAGCTCCTAAAAGTGCAGTATTAAAAAATAAAATATTAATAATACCTGTTAAAAAGGCAGTAAACAAAATCATTTCTAGTAATGACTTAGAACCATATTTTTCTTCAACCATTGGACCAACAAGTAAAATGATTAAAAAATTACCAGAAAAATGACTCCAGTTGGCATGACCAAATATATAAGTAAAAAATCTAACATACTGCATTGGATCATAAAAAGAAGTTTTAAAATTTGTGAATAGATATTTAGTTGTGACTCCAGATGTAGTTATACCTAGTAATAATACGATAAAAGATAGAAAATTAAAGGTTAATATTACAGGAGAATTATATTGAATTTTTTTAAACATTAAATGTCACCTACCTTATTATTTAAATAATATATAATTATATCCATAATTTTATATTGTTATATTCTAATGTCAACTATTTTTTTATTTTGTAGTAATTTAAATTATTTTGTTGTTTATGAAAAAAATATATAAAAAACAGTTGACAAATTGCATATATGTCTTTATAATTAGTAAATGTGCTGATTAAATAATCAATGCATATTGGGGTGTCGCCAAGCGGTAAGGCATAGCACTTTGACTGCTACATGCGTAGGTTCAAATCCTGCCATCCCAGCCATATGGTTTACTAGCTCAGTTGGTAGAGCACATGACTTTTAATCATGTTGTCCGG
>CAZKOJ010000286.1:0-2134 GCA_964554365.1 uncultured Clostridium sp.
ATTACTGAAAAAAAAGCTAACCTAAATTTTATAAGAAAAAAAGTAGGTCTTGTATTTCAGTATCCTGAATATCAGCTTTTTGAAGAAACTATAGAAAAAGACATTGCTTTTGGTCCTAAGAATCTAGGATTAAGCGATGATGATATAAATACAAGAGTTAAAAGGGCTATGAATATGGTTGGTTTAGACTATGAAAAGTATAAAGACAAGTCTCCTTTTGAGTTAAGTGGTGGTCAAAAGAGGAGGGTTGCTATAGCTGGTGTAGTGGCTATGGAACCTAAAATATTAATACTAGATGAACCAACAGCAGGACTTGATCCAAAGGGAAGAGACGATATTTTGGGTAAGATTAAAGATTTACAAAAAGAGTACAAAATGACCATTATACTTGTTTCTCATAGTATGGAAGACGTTGCAAAACTAGCAGATAGAATATTAGTTATGCATAGAGGAAAATCTATACTTGATGGAACACCATCACAAGTATTTAAGGAAGTAGATACGTTAGAAAGCGTTGGGCTTGCAGTACCACAAATTACTTATTTAGTTAGAATTCTTAGAGAAAAAGGGTTCAAGATACATAATGATATATTAACTGTAGAACAAGCTAAAGAGGAAATATTAAGAACACTAAAAAAATGTTAGGGGAGCTAGTAAATGATTAAAGATATCACAATAGGACAATATATACCAGGGGATTCTTTCATTCATAAGTTAGATCCGCGAGTTAAGATAATAATATCTTTAATATACATTATAGATTTGTTTTTGGTAAATAATTTTAAAGGCTACATATTCATAATAGCATTTACTTTACTTTCAATAGTTATATCTAAAGTTCAATTTAGATATATATACAAAGGGCTTAAACCAATACTCATATTAGTATTAATAACTGGTTTGTTAAATATTCTTATGACAGATGGTAAAACTCCACCGTTATATGTTTGGAAATTTATAAAGATATATAAAGAAGGAGTAATACTTGCTGCATTTATGGTTTTAAGACTTGTATTCCTAATAATTGGAACATCACTGTTAACTTTAACTACATCGCCTATAGAGTTAACTGATGGGATAGAAAAGCTTTTAAATCCACTTAAAAAAATAGGGGTGCCTGCTCATGAATTAGCAATGATGATGACTATTGCACTAAGATTTATTCCAACGTTAATGGATGAAACAGATAAAATAATGAAAGCTCAAATGGCAAGGGGAGCTGATTTTGAATCAGGAAACCTTATGAGAAGAGCGAAAAATCTTATTCCTATACTAGTTCCTCTCTTTATAAGTTCCTTCAGGAGAGCTGATGAATTAGCAATGGCTATGGAGGCAAGGTGTTATAGAGGAGGAGAAGGTAGAACTAGAATGAAACAGTTGAAGGTTACAACTAGAGACCTTGGAGCAGTGACATGCACATTAGCTTTAGTGGTTGTATCTATATGGAGTAAGACGTGGCAGTAATAAGAAACATAAAGCTAGTAATTGAGTATGATGGTACCAATTATTGTGGCTGGCAGAAGCAGCAGAATGCAATAACAATTGAACAAAAAGTTGAAGAGGCTATTAAACATGTTACTGGGATTTTACCAAAAGTAATAGGAGCCAGTAGAACAGATGCAGGAGTTCATGCTAAAGGCTTTGTATGTAGTTTCCTAACATCAAGCAAAATTCCTGTTGCTAATTTTAAAAATGTATTAAATGGTTTTTTACCAAAGGATATTGTAATTGTAAAATCAGAAGAAGTAGACATTAACTTTCATGCACGATATAATAGTACAGGTAAGAGATATGTCTATACTGTTTTAACAGGGGGTCATAGACCCGCTATAGGCAGGAATTATATTTACTATTTTAATAGAACATTAGATATTGAAAAAATGCAGGAAGCTTCAAAGTACTTTTTAGGAACTCATGACTTTTCTGGATTTAAGAAAAAAGGAAGTTCTGTTAAAACATCTGTTAGAACAATAAAGGATTTTAATATATATAAAAGTGGAGATTATATAAAATTTAGCATTTCAGCTGATGGGTTTTTATATAATATGGTCAGAAGTTTAGTAGGAACACTTTTAGATGTAGGAGTTAATAGATTTAAGCCTGAATATATTATAGACATTATTGATTCTAAAGA
>CAZKOJ010000287.1:0-2111 GCA_964554365.1 uncultured Clostridium sp.
TGGAAATCAAAAGCCTGTTTACTATGTATTTAATATACTAGCAGAAAAAAGAGATGAACTAGCAAGCTACTTAAAAGAAAATGAAATAGGCTCAAGCATCTACTATCCAATACCACTTCATCTTCAAAAATGTTTTAGTTATTTAGGACATAAGAAGGGTGACTTCCCTGTTTCTGAGAAAATTTCAGATAAAATATTAGCTCTTCCAATATATCCTGAAATAACTGAAAATGAAGTGGATTTTGTATGTGAAACTATTAAAAAATTCTATAGTAGATAAAAAAATAGATATGCCATTCTTTATTTAGATGGCATATCTATTTATCTTTTTACCATTAAATGTATTTATAAAACACCTATTCAATACCCGTTCTTATATTATCTATACATTTAACATGTATTCCCTTCTCCTCCATGGCTCTAGCAGTTTTTTCATAATCATACTCAAATTCTATAAATTCTACATTTAAGTTTCCATTTTGTATATCTATAATAATATAAGTCCCGTTTGGCCTCCCTATCTTAGGTTTACCTATACTGCCATCATTTAATAAAATCTTGTTTCCATAAGCTTTCTTATAAGGTATATGTGTGTGAGCACATACTAGCACATCTCCTTTGAACTCTTTTAGTGCTTCCTCTGCTTCCTTTGAATCTTCCTTTAAATATTCATTTATATTTCTATTGCTGCCATGCACAAAACATATTTCTTTCTGTTTAAATGCTATACTAATTTGTTTTGGCAGTGATTTTAAATACTCTTTATTTTCTTTTGTTAGCTCTTTTGCAGCCCAGGGCATACAAAAATTATTAACCTCTGTATCTCTTATATAATTAAATTTCTCCTCTATTACTGCTGCATCATAGTTTCCTAATATATTCAATATTCTTTTTTCTTTTATGAAATCTATAACTTCATTTGGATATGGTCCATAACCTGTTAAATCTCCCAGGCAAACTATAGTATCTGCGTTTTTCTCCTTTATATTACAAAATACTGTTTTTAAAGCTTCAAAATTACCATGAATATCTGATATAACTGCTATTCTCATATTGATTTTAACCCCTTTCGTTTCTTCATACTTTTTATTTTAACAAATTTTTTTTTAATATACTACTGAAAGTGCACATAATTAAATATGCTCTTTACTAAATCTCTTCTTTATTTTCACCCAAATTTTATGGATAACAGTTATTTTTTGAATGTGCCTTATATATATTAATTCTTTATATACTTACCATACTTAATAGGTTTTCCCTGTTCCCAAGGTTTATAGCTATTGGCAAAGTTAACTCTATCTTGAAAGGTTGGATGGTCATAGTTCCATAGCTTATATACTACTCCTGGAGTCGGTAAAACTAAACTAGTTTCATGAAGCTTTATCATAGCCGATGCAGATGCTTCATTATCTCGTGTAAGTTCTATCTCAAATCTATCTGCCTCTGTTTCTGTGTATCTAGTATAG
This sequence comes from uncultured Clostridium sp., assembly GCA_964554365.1. Taxonomy (GTDB): domain Bacteria; phylum Bacillota; class Clostridia; order Clostridiales; family Clostridiaceae; genus Clostridium_AM. The sequence goes on from CAZKOJ010000287.1 coordinate 1,467, forward strand.
GTGTTAACTGCTGGTGTTGCTATGAACATAAATACATTTAGTAATAATATTAAAAGAGGAAGGGAAGCTATATCATAAAGCTTTGTAAATCCAAAAGCACCTGCTGATTTATTTATAATCCAAATAGAACTTTTATCTACAAGATAAAAAATAAATATACTTAACACACCCCCTAATACTATTCCTTTCCATACATGTCCCATTAAATAATGCCCCATTTCATGTGCACCTAAAATGGCTATGATACTTACAGCGAATGGCCAACCATCAAAGAGAATTGCTTTGATGGTTTCTTGCGAAAAACTGCCATCAAAAGATTCCAGTGACAATAATCCCCCTGTCAACCAAACCGAAATAAACGTTAAGATGAACAGCAGTAAATTGATTTGTGGATTTGAAGGGGATGGGATTGGTAGTTTTTGAACCATTGAAGATTACAAAATCCAGAACTAGAGTGCCGGTATCATTTGGCGCATCAGCGAAATAGGAAAGCAGATGGTACCGCCTTCCGGCTTTGAACCGGCGACCTCCTGATCCACAAGGATGCGCTCTACCCCTGAGCTAAAGCGGCAAAAATGACGCAATATGATGCTGTTCGAAGAACCCGCCTTTCAGCCAAATTAGGCATGCCGTTTGGCACCGCCG
>CAZKOJ010000288.1:0-2107 GCA_964554365.1 uncultured Clostridium sp.
ACTGATACTAATAGGTCGAGGGCTTGACCAAATTAATAATTCACTGTGCAATTTTCAGAGGATAAAACCTCTAAAATTTAATAACTAATTAAAAATTGATAGAATCGAACAGTACAAGGAAGCGACTGAGCGAGGAACAGAGTTTACTTATGTAAATGAGTACCGTAGCGACGAAGCTGACGCAGTAGTGCGAAGGTTATAACAATTTTGAAAATCTGGTGATAATGACATAAAGGTAACACCCGTTCCCATTCCGAACACGAAGGTTAAGCTTTATAGTGCCGATGGTACTGCAGGGGCAGCTCTGTGGGAGAGTAGGTCGTCGCCAGGTAAGTAAAAATGCTAAGTAAATACTTAGCATTTTTTATTTTTTTTGTTTAAAAATTAAAATGTATGTATATGTTTACAACAAAAAAGTACATAATACAACAAAAAAACCTTGCATAGATGAGAGCTATATGGTAAAGTAATAATAATTTGTTTTAATTTAACACTATAAAGTCATGCAGTAAAAAGGGGGACTATTAATGCAAATGGAAAAAAGAGAAACATTTTCATCTGGACTAACAATATTTTTTGCAACACTGGGTTCAGCAGTTGGGTTGGGAAATATATGGAAATTTCCTTACGTGATTGGGGCTAATGGAGGCGGAGCTTTCCTATTTATTTATCTTTTATGCGTTATATTTATTGGACTACCTTTAATGATAAGTGAATTCTATATAGGAAGAAAGACAAAAAAAAATGTAATTGGAGCAATAAAAGAGTTAAAACCTAATTCTGGTTGGAAAAGCATAGGTATATTAAGCATTATTACAGCTTATTTAATTATATTTTTCTATAGTTGTGTTGGGGGATGGGTTTATTCATATGTTTTCAAAGCAATAAGAGGAGACTTTTCATCAGTTACAGCTAAAAGTGCAAAGGCTATGTTTGGAAATACAATAGTGGGACCAATGCCACCAATACTATGGCAAATAATCGTTATAGTTGTTGTTTCTTCAATACTTATAATGGGGGTTAAAAAAGGGATAGAAAAGGTTACAAAAACCCTAATGCCAGTTTTATTTTTACTCATAATAATATGCGATATAAAAGCTTTAACATTGCCTGGAGCTTCTGAAGGATTTAAATTTTTATTTAAAATTGATTTTGGAATGCTTACAAAAGAAGGAATTTTAATGGCTTTAGGATTAGCCTTCTTTAAGTTATCTGTTGGTATGGGAACTATGGTTACATATGGAAGCTACTTCACTGAGGATAATAATTTAATTAATACTTCTGTAAGAGTAGCATTATCTGATACTTTAGTATCAATACTTGCAGGGATAGCAATTTTTCCAGCTGTTTTTTCATTTAATATGGAACCAGGAGCAGGGCCAGGGCTTTTGTTTATGACTATACCTTTAGTATTTTCAAAGATACCATTTGGTAATGTACTATTGATATTATTCTTCACATTAACATCAATAGCTGCAACTACAGCTATGATGTCTATGTTAGAGGTCATAATTGCGTATTTCACTGAGGAACGAGGGTTTTCAAGAAAAAAGGCAGTTATATTTAATGCTATTGTTATAATTTGTATAGGAATAGTAGCTACACTATCAGCTGATAAGAGTAGCTTACTTGGAGGTATAACCATATTCAACAAAGGATTTTTTGATTTGTTTGATTATATATCTTCAAATGTGCTGATGCCAATAGGAGGTCTTTTAATAGTAATTTTAGTAGGTCACTTCACTAAAAAAGACGAAATAAAGTATGAACTTTCAAACCATGGAACATTAAAAATAGATTGGATTATAAATATTTATTATTTTATATTAAGATTTGTTTCGCCAATATTGCTAATCATAGTATTTTTAAATTCTATAGGAATTCTTAAATTATAGTAACAATAAAGTTTAAATTACCTCTAGATGTAGCTTACATATAGAGGTAATTTTATTTAATAAGGTTCGTTACAATACACTGCTTAAAACTTTACCGATACTATCATGGATAACAATATCTGCCTTGTTATCATAAGGAGTAGAAGATTTATTAATTAAAATAAGACTTTTTCCTTTAAAATAATCCACAATTCCCGCTGCTGGATAAACCA
>CAZKOJ010000289.1:0-2059 GCA_964554365.1 uncultured Clostridium sp.
GGAGGAGGTAGGCATTTTTGAATAAGTAAAGCATTAGAACTTCTAAATGAAGCGATTAGTTTCTGAACAATATATAGCAGCTGCAATACAGTTAAAATTCACTATACCACTTGCGACGCATTTCGCTTAAACTGCGAAAGTTAACTTAGTATATTACACATAATTTATATTCACTTTTTTTCCCAAAATTCTCATCTGATTATACAGCTCCCCTATTAATCTTAACTTTATACTTAAATCTGCAGGAAAATCAGGATTCTGGTGTGCTGGATTTATAGCTTTTCCTACCCATAAATTTAAATGAGTACAATCTTCCATAAGTATCTTAACAAGGGCAGATACACCATCTTTTCCATTCCAATCTATATTGTCACCATTTTTTGAAAATGGGTCTGCATAGTCTTTTATTTTTTCTAAAGTCTTACTTAAAGTTAAAACCCCCTCTGTTATTAAATCTATGCCTTCCATAGTAGCTGTAGGTGGTATATCCTTGTTTAAAAAATCTAAATTTACTTTAAGCTTTCTCTTTAATTCTCTTTCTGCAATATTAGCAGCTGTTCCACCACATATGATTTTTTTACCTTCACTATTCATAAATTCTTTTATCACCATACTATCAAGTTGTTTATCCCTTGGAGGGCCTGTAAATATATTTACATAGGAAGGCCTCCTTATTTTCACAGAAACTACAGTGGTATCATCTCCTGGTTTACAGCAATATAAGTCCCAACATACTTCTAGCAAATCTTTTGACAAACGCTGTGCATTCAAATCATCCTGAACTCTTTTTTTAACATAACCTTCTACATGCTTCCACTGCCATCCCAAATTCAATATATTCCCAAGCCCAGCATGTACCACTCCATCGCTTACTACAGTAATTACATCCCCTTCTTCTAGTTTTAAATTACTTTCCCTTATAACTTTTCCATTTATAACAACTTCTTTTTTATCTATATCAATGCTTTGTCCATCTCTTATAATGAAAATTGGAGGATTATCATATTCCGCAATATATGCATCTCCATTGTGATAAATTTTAATTAAAGTAAAAGTAGAATATGCAATATTTCTCACTTTACATACTGGTAGAGTATTGGCTATAGTGTCTACAGTTTCATATATATCTGCACCTTCCTTAAGCATAGTTCCTGCAATTTTAGCTGTTAGTGTAGCAAGAATATTAGCCTTAACACCACTTCCAAGCCCATCTGCCACCACTATTATTGTACAGTCCTGAAGTCGTATAACATTTACCATATCACCTGGTAATTCCTCACCATGCTTAATTAATGTACCATGAGCTACATCTATAAAAAAATCCATTAACTATCACACCCTTTTTCTTCTTCTACTATCTTTTTTAGTTTAGTCAATGTGATTTTAGTCTCTGCAGTAGTCTCCCCGAGTAAGCTGGCTATTTCTTGCGCCACTCTCATCTGTTTTTCTATTACTTCTTGTGCTGCATTTATAGTTTTTTCTTTAAGCTGTAAAAGTTTTTTCTTGTTTTTCTCTTCTTCTGTAATATTTACTAATGCTATCATTACTATATCCTGCTTTGGAAGATATACTACTGTTTCTATAAAATCAAGATTGTATTTGCCATAAGAAACTTTTTTACCTATTATGTCATTTCCCGTTTCCTTTACATATTTAAAATCTTCGTCATTTATAATTAGTGATATTGGCTTATTTTTTATGTTTTCAGCTTTAATTGTAAAAGCTTTTTCTGCTGCTGGATTAATATCTTTAACTCTCATTTTTCCGTCTAAAAATATAATACAGTTAACAATATTTTCAAATATAACATTTCTTACACTTTCAGCTCTACTTCTCATATAATGCAGACACATCTCCGACTCTGCCATACCTTCAAAAATAGCTTGTGCTTTTTCTCTGCAGGTATTATATCCACACACACCACAATTAAGTTCGTCTTCCTGTCCGTATTTGCCCATTTTCCTCATTATTTTTTCTATTTGTTCCTCTGAAGTTGCATTTTTTTCAATACTTTTATTTATAAAAGTTCTAGAAATATCTATATTTTTTTCCTCAATTA
>CAZKOJ010000290.1:0-2010 GCA_964554365.1 uncultured Clostridium sp.
ACATAATGAGTGAATACAAGATATACAAAGCAGAATTAATGTTGGGTATAACTACAGATACTTATGATAGAGAAGGAAAAATAATTAGCACAGCACAGGTGGATGTGGATAGTACAGAAGTAGAAAAAGTTATTAAAAGCTTTGAAGGAAATATACTTCAAATTCCTCCTATGTACTCTGCTTTAAAGGTAAATGGCCAGAGGCTATATTCGTTAGCTAGACAAGGTATAGAAGTAGAACGAAAACCTAGAGCAATAACCATATACAGTATAAATATATTAGATATGCAACTTCCCAAAATAGTATTTGAGGTTAAATGTTCCAAGGGTACTTATATAAGAAGCCTTTGCTATGACATTGGAGAAAAACTTCAATGTGGTGGTACTATGTGGAATCTTCAAAGAACTCAAACAGGAAGTTTTAACATATTGAATTCAGTAGATTTACAAGAATTAAATACTGAAAATATTAATGAATATTTAATTCCAATGGACAAAGCTTTAGAAGCTTATCCAGAGGTTTACATAGATAAGAAGTATGAAAAATTAATATTTAATGGAGTAACATTAAAGGATCCTGCTTTAATTGAAAATATAGAAAAAGATAAATTGTATAGAGTTTATATAGGACAAAACGAATTTATTGGTATTGGCATGAAAAAAGATTTGGGATTTAAGATGACAAAACTATTAATTCAGAGGTAATTTAAAATGATTATAATGGAAGACAATTTTAAAAAATATTTACAGTATAATACATACATTGCATTAGGAAGTTTTGATGGACTTCATATGGGACATATGAGCTTGATAAATAAAACTATAAGACTTGCACAAAAAAATAAAGCTAAAAGTATGGTATTTACTTTTAAGAATCATCCTCTTGCTGTTATAAATCAAGAATTAGCACCAAAGCTTATTATGAATAATGATAGCAAGATAAAAGTTTTGGAGTCTTTAGGTTTAGATGTAATAAATATGGCAAATTTCAATGAAAATTTTATGAAAATATGCCCAGAAGATTTTATAATTAGCTTAGTGAACCATTATAGAGCTAAAGGATTAGTAGTTGGATTTAATTATAGATTTGGTTACAAAAACCTTGGAGATGTGACCCTTTTGAAGAAAATGAGCAAAAGTTGTGGTTTCACAATTAATATAGTAGAACCTGTGAAATCTAAGGGGCAGATAATTAGTAGCTCTATTGTACGGAATATTATATCTGATGAAGGAGATATGAAAAAGGTAAATAAAATACTTACTAGACCATTTATGCTGCAGGGAAATGTTATTAAAGGAAAACAGCTTGGTAGAACCTGGGGATTTCCTACTGTAAACCTAGATTATGATAAAAGATTTGTACTTCCAAGAGGTGGTGTTTATTTCACCATAGTTAATTATGAAGGTAGAATTTTTAGAGGTATAACTAATGTAGGATATAATCCAACAGTACATGATAATAAATTAGGTATAGAAACTCATATATTGGAATTTAATGAAAATATATATAATAAACACATAAGAATATATTTTATGGATAGAATAAGGGATGAAAAAAAATTTGATTCAACTGAACATTTAGCACAGCAGTTAAAAAGTGATAAAATATTTGGGTTTATAATTAGAAAGTGGAATGAATTCACAGGATTTGCGAGATCAAACATTTATAGTCGCTTCTTTTACCACTGTTATAGGAGAAAAAACTATAAATATGGGCGTTTTCGAAAATATGGAAATTCTTAATGAGGAATTTCTAAAATTTAAAGGAGCAATTTTTAATTCAAAATTAAAAAATGATGATACAAATATACAAATTTCTAGCTATATTTATAATGATAAAGTTAAAGCTTATAGAGAATTTAATGTAGGTAAAGAAATTTTTCTAATAGTTGAACCGGTAAGAGATAAATATAATAATATAGATTTTTGGCCTGATGAGCCAATTAAAAATTATATACCTAAAGAAGGGGATTGGTTTTTAGTAAATATATCTGACTCAGATTCATATTCA
>CAZKOJ010000291.1:0-1992 GCA_964554365.1 uncultured Clostridium sp.
TAGAAGGATTAGAAGCGGTAAGAAAAAGACCTGGAATGTATATAGGGTCCACAAGCTCTAGAGGACTTCATCATTTGGTATATGAAATAGTTGATAATAGTATCGATGAAGCTTTAGCAGGATTTTGTAAAAATATAGGTGTCTTTATAGAAAAAGATAATTCAATTACTGTTATTGATGATGGTAGAGGTATGCCTGTGGGTATGCATCCTAAAATGAAAAAACCTACAGTAGAAGTTATAATGACAATACTTCATGCAGGAGGAAAGTTTGGAGGAAGTGGATACAAAGTTTCAGGAGGACTTCATGGTGTTGGTGCCTCAGTTGTAAATGCTCTTTCGGAATTATGTGAAGTAGAAGTTAAAAGAGATGGAAAAATATGGAAGCAAATATATAAAAGAGGAATAGCTGTAACTGGTCTTGAAATAATAGGAGATACTGAAGAGCAGGGTACTAAAGTTCATTTTAAAGCAGACAATCAGATATTTGAAGAAATAGATTATGAATACGATGTGCTTGCACAAAAACTAAGAGAGTTAGCGTTTTTAAATAAAGGTATAAAAATAACTTTAAGTGATGAAAGAACGGATAAAATAGAAATTTTTCACTATGAAGGTGGTATAAAGTCATTCGTATCTTATTTAAACAGAAATAAAGAAACTATTCATAAAGAACCTATATACGTAGAAGGTAACCGAGATAGATGTTCTGTTGAAGTTTCTATTCAATATAATGATGGATACACAGAAAATCTATTTTCTTTTGCAAACAATATAGATACGGCCGAAGGTGGAACTCATTTAGCGGGATTTAAATCTGCATTAACTAGAGTTTTTAATGACTATGCAAAGAAATTTGGTGTTTTAAAAGAAAATGATAAAAATTTATCTGGAGAGGATATAAGAGAAGGTCTAACAGCAGTTGTTTCTGTTAAACTTATTGATCCTCAGTTTGAAGGTCAGACAAAAACAAAACTTGGAAATAGTGAAGTTAGAGGTATAGTTGACAATATAGTAGGAGAAGAAGTAAGTTCTTATCTTGAAGAAAATCCTCAGATAGCAAAAGCAATACTTGATAAGTCATTAGTAGCAGCACATGCTAGAGAAGCAGCTAGAAAAGCAAGGGAGCTTACTAGACGTAAATCTGTGCTTGAAAATACTTCATTACCAGGAAAGCTAGCTGATTGTTCTTCAAAAGATCCATTAGAATGTGAAATCTATCTAGTAGAGGGAGACTCAGCAGGTGGATCTGCAAAGCAGGGGAGAAATAGAAGCTTTCAAGCTATTTTACCTTTACGTGGTAAAATAATGAATGTAGAAAAGCAAAGGTTAGATAAGATTCTAGGATATCAAGAAATAAGGTCAATGATAACAGCATTTGGTGCAGGAATAGGAAAAGATTTTGATGTTGAAAAAATAAGATATAATAGAATAATTATAATGACGGATGCAGATGTAGATGGTGCACATATAAGAACATTGTTACTTACATTTTTTTATAGATACATGAAAGAGCTAGTAGAAAAAGGTCATGTTTATATAGCACAGCCCCCTCTTTACAAAGTAACAAAAAGTAAAAAGGATTACTATGCTTATGATGATAAAGAGTTAGATAAAATACTTTTGGAATTAAATGGTAAAGATAGTAACACGAACATACAAAGATATAAAGGTCTTGGAGAAATGGATGCTGTTCAACTTTGGGATACTACCATGAACCCTGAAGAAAGAATATTGCTTCAAGTTACAGTAGAAGATGCTATGATTGCTGATGAAATCTTCACTATACTTATGGGTGATAAAGTTGAGCCCCGTAGGGAATTTATACAACAAAATGCCAAGAAAGTTGTAAACTTAGACATATAATAAAGAGGTGTAATTAATGTTAAATGAAGGAAGAGTTTTACCGGTAGACATAAGCTATGAAATGAAAAAATGTTATATAGATTATGCTATGAGTGTTATTGTAGGTCGTGCATTACCAGATGTAAGA
>CAZKOJ010000292.1:0-1924 GCA_964554365.1 uncultured Clostridium sp.
AAGTTAGAGCTACAAGAAAAGCTATAGATTTAATAGAAGAGGAAGTGGGAAGAAAAATTAATTTCCATTCTTATGTATCTGGTGTAGCAGGACCTGATATTGCAGTTATGTTTGCAGAAGAAGGAGTTAATGGAGCGCATCAAGACCCACAATATAATGTTTTATATAGAAATATAAATATGGTTAGATCTTTTGTAGATGCTGCAGTAGCTAAAGGAATAATGGTATGGGCAGATATGCTTCAAATAGATGGTGCACATAATGCAAATGCCACAGCTATGAAAGGTTATAATGTAATGCCAGAACTTATGGTACAGCATGCTATAAATTCCAAATTCTCAGAAATGATTGGAATGAAACCAGAGAATATATCTCTTTCAACAGTGCCTCCAACATCAGCTCCAGCTCCCTGCATGAGATATGATTTACCGTATGCAGTAGCGCTAAGACAGATATTTGATAAATATAAGATGAGAGCTCAAATGAATACTAAGTATATAGAGTCCTGTGAAAGAGAAGCTACAGTTGGACATACTTTAAATTTATTAATATCAGAGTTAACTTCAGTGGATATTCAAAGTACTATAACTCCTGATGAAGGAAGAAATGTTCCTTGGCATTATAATAATATACATGCCGTAAATACAACTAAACAATCATTCGTAGCCATGGATGGATTAATGGATATGATAGAACTTAAGAAAACAGGATATTTACCTAAAAAAGTAAGAGAGCTTAAAGAAAGAGCAGTTTTATTTTTAGAAGAAATGATAGAGACTGGTGGTTACTTTAAATCAGTTGACAGTGGCAATTTCTTTATAGATTCAGGACAGTATCCAGAGAGAAATGGAGACGGTATTGCAAGAAAAATTGAAGGTGGAGATGCAGTAGGAACAATAATAAAAAGGGAAGAGGATTATTTTGCACCAGTTTGCGCACATTTTGGATATAACAATGTACCAAAGAAATATAAAAAACCTTGTGATGCTATAAATAAATGTACATTATGTAATCATTCAAAAATCAAGTATATAGATGAGCTTGATGACAATGATAACGTATTTAAAAGAATGGAAGAAGTAAAAGAAGATGGAACAGTAGTTCCAGAAGTTCAATGGTCTAAGGATGGGTATTTGAAAGTTACTTTATGTATACCTGAAAATGAACAAATTAGTGAAGCAGCAGCCCTTGAAATGGGAAAGAGAATGAATTTGAAGGATGTAGAAATTGTACACAAACAAGTTCTACAAAAAGCTGAAGGAACTTTAGTTGAAATTAAAGGTGTATGTAATTTCCCAGCTGTAAAGAGAGATGAGCTAACTCTTCCAAGAAGAAGAAAAACTCTTGATCCAAATGTAATGAGGGATTATGTAAAGCAGCATCCTATAAAGGTGGTTGCAGCAACTGTTGGAGAAGATGAACATTCTGTTGGATTAAGAGAAGTCATTGATATTAAACATGGTGGTGTAGAAAGATATGGTATAGAAGCAATATATCTTGGAACTTCATGTCCTGTAGAAAAACTTGTAGATGCAGCTATAGAGTCAAAAGCTGAAGCTATACTATGCAGTACAATAATTACTCATAATGATGTGCATACAAAGAATATGCAGAAGCTTTATGATTTGTGTGTAGAAAAAGGTGTAAGAGATAAATTAATTCTTGTATCTGGTGGTACTCAAATAACAGATGAAATAGCTAAAGCCCATGGTATGAATGTTGGATTTGGAAGAGGTTCTAATGGAACAGACGTAGCATCTTTTATAATTAAAAAATTAATGGGCCTTAATCCAGATGAGGAAGAATAACAATGGATTAAATAGCAGCAATTGAAATAGGAGGGACTTCTTATGAAAGTAGATTATTTAGTTGCTGAAATAGGTAGTACTACTACAATGGTAACTGCTTTTAATGTGAAATATGA
>CAZKOJ010000293.1:0-1886 GCA_964554365.1 uncultured Clostridium sp.
CTAATGTTCGTCATTAAAATCATCTATTTCCATATTACCTTGAATATCATCTAAAGATAAGTCATCGTAGTCAAGGTCTAGTTCTTCTTCTGGTTCTTCTGGTTCAACATAATCGTCACTTGGAGTTGGTGGAACAAACTCTTCGCTTCCTTCTATGTTTACACCTAAATCTTCAATTTCTTCCTCTACGGACTCTTTCAATCTTATTTCTTCTTTATCATCATTTAGCACTTTTACATCCAGACATAATGCCTGTAATTCTTTTATAAGAACTTTAAATGATTCTGGAACTCCAGGTTCCGGTATATTTTCACCTTTTACAATAGCTTCATAAGTCTTAACTCTTCCTACAACGTCATCAGATTTAACAGTTAGTATTTCTTGAAGAGTATGTGCAGCGCCGTATGCTTCAAGCGCCCAAACTTCCATTTCTCCAAATCTCTGTCCGCCAAATTGAGCTTTACCACCCAATGGTTGTTGAGTAACCAATGAATATGGTCCAGTAGATCTAGCATGTATTTTATCATCAACTAAATGTGCAAGCTTTAATATATACATGTATCCAACTGTTACTGAATTGTCGAAAGCTTCACCTGTTCTTCCATCGTAAAGTGCTGTTTTTCCATGTTCCTCATATCCAGCATCTCTTAAACATTTTACTATGTCTTCCTCTGTAGCTCCATCAAATACTGGAGTTGCTATATGCCATCCTAGCTCGCTAGCTGCCCATCCTAGATGAACTTCAAGTACCTGACCAATGTTCATACGAGAAGGAACTCCTAGCGGATTCAAGCATATTTGAAGAGGTCTTCCATCTGGTAAGAAAGGCATATCTTCTTCTGGCAACACTCTTGATATAACACCCTTGTTACCATGTCTCCCTGCCATCTTATCTCCTACAGATATTTTTCTTTTTTGTGCTATATAGCACCTAACTAATTTATTAACTCCTGGAGGAAGTTCATCCCCATTTTCTCTGGTAAATACTTTTACATCAACAATTATACCAGCTTCTCCGTGAGGTACTCTAAGTGAAGTGTCTCTTACTTCTCTAGCTTTTTCTCCGAATATTGCTCTAAGTAATCTTTCTTCTGCTGTAAGTTCAGTTTCTCCCTTTGGAGTAACCTTACCTACTAATATATCTCCAGACCTTACTTCGGCACCTATTCTTATTATGCCTCTTTCATCTATATCTTTTAACGCATCTTCACCAACATTTGGAATATCTCTAGTTATTTCTTCTGGTCCTAATTTTGTATCTCTTGCTTCTGCTTCATATTCTTCTATGTGAATTGATGTGAATACGTCATTTTTAACTAACTCTTCAGATATAAGCATAGCATCTTCATAGTTGTAACCTTCCCAAGTTATGAAGCCCATTCTTATATTTTTACCTAAAGCTATTTCTCCAAGATCTGTAGATGGTCCATCTGAAAGTACAGTTCCTTTATCTACCTTTTCACCCTTGGTTACTATAGGTCTTTGATTCATACATGTACCTTGATTTGATCTCTTAAACTTGTGAATCTTATAGTTATCTATTCCGCCATCTGAATCTCTTTTTACTCTTACTTCATTAGCGCTTACGTATACAACTGTTCCTGCATTTTTAGCCTTAGGAAGAACCCCTGAGTCTACGGCCGCTTTAAACTCAATTCCTGTTCCAACGATAGGAGCTTGAGGTTTTAAAAGTGGAACCGCCTGACGTTGCATGTTTGATCCCATAAGAGCACGGCTGGCATCATCATTTTCAAGGAACGGTATCATAGCTGTAGCAACAGAAACTATCTGTCTTGGTGATATATCCATAAAATCAACATCTTCACGTGGAACCACAAGCACATCTTCTTGATCTCTTACTGTTACCTTAGTATCTGAAAAATGTC
>CAZKOJ010000294.1:0-1877 GCA_964554365.1 uncultured Clostridium sp.
TTTTACTTTTCTTACTACATCAAAAGAACTCATACCTAAAGGTTTATTAATATTTAATATTCCATTCATATTTATCAACTCTTTTTCTGTTTATAATGAATTTTGTATTTCCCTAAGTATTAGTGCCTTAGCTTCCTCTATACTTTTATTCTTCATAGAAAGCCCTGCTGCTCTTACATGGCCTCCGCCTTGAAAAGTTTCTGCAATTTTCCTCACATCTACCTTGGATTTTGATCTTAAACTTGCCTTTATGCCTGTTTCTGTTTCTTTTATAAGCACTCCTACTTCCACAGTATCTACCTGCATAGTAAAACCTATAATATCAGATGTGTCTGTATCTTTTTCCATATCTGATAACATATCTTTAGTTATAGTTGCTATACATATGTTATTTCCAATTAACTCCATCTTTTCGATAGCTTTTCCATAAAACTTTATTCTTTGAAACCTTTTATTATCAAATATAGTTCTATGGATTTCACTAAAATCAATACCTGTATTAATTAAATCGCCTGCTATAGTATGTGTAACTGAAGTAGTTGATGAGTATCTAAAAGAGCCTGTATCGGTGATTAGTGAAGTGTATAGACACTTAGCCATATCTTTGGTAATTTCCGTCCCCATAATTCTAAGCATTTGGTAGACAATTTCACTTACCGCTGCAGCATTTGTATCTACATAATTTAAATCTGCATATAATTCATTTGTTAAATGATGGTCTATATTTATTAATGTGTAGTTTCTATCTTTTAAATCCAAGTTTGCATTGATTCTCTTTATGTCTCCACAATCTAAAACTATTACACACTCTGTTCCAGAAATCACTTCAAACTTTTGGCCCTCTATTTCTTGAGAGCAAGGTAAAAACATAAAACTTTCTGGTATACTTTCTTTGGAAAGTATATATACCTCTTTACCCATTTTTCTAAGCCCTTGCATTAAAGCAAGAGAAGACCCCAATGAATCACCGTCAGGAGATTCATGGAAAGTAATAGCAATCCTATTACTTTCCTTTATCTTCTTTAAGATATTATTCATTATCATGATGCTCTTTCTCCTTTATTTGATGTAAAAGCGCATCTATATGCATAGCATGTTCTATGGTGTTATCCAATTCTATAATTATTTCTGGTGTACATCTTAACTTTATTCTATGACCAATTTCTCTTCTAATAAATCCTGAAGAACTTTTAAGTGCTTCCACAGTATTTTTTTTAGATTCATCTTCTCCAAAAACACTAACATATACTTTAGCATATCTTAAATCTTTTGTTACATCTACTTTAGTAACGCTTACCATAGCAGTTATTCTTGGATCTCTTATATCACTTTGAATAATACTACTTATTTCTCTTTTCATTTCTTCGTTTATTCTGCCACCTCTATGTTTAGCCATATAATATCACCTCTTTAATTTGCATAATCTATAAAACACAGCCATACTCTATTTTAAAGTTTATCTTTTTTAATTTCTTGCATAATGTAAGCTTCTATTACATCGCCTTCTTTTAAATCATTGAACTTTTCAATAGAAAGACCACACTCATATCCAGTTGCTACTTCTTTAGCATCGTCTTTAAATCTCTTTAAAGATGAAAGTTGTGATTCAAGTATTACTATACCATCTCTTATAACTCTTACGCTGCTATTTCTTGTAATTTTTCCATCTGTTACGTAACATCCTGCAATAGTTCCTACATTAGATATTTTATATATTTGTCTTACTTGAACTTTTCCAAGCACTACTTCTTTATAGTCTGGCTCAAGCATTCCAATCATAGCTGCTCTTATATCATCTATAGCATTATATATAATTCTATATGTTTTTATATCTACAGCTTCTTTTTCTGTTATTGCAGTAGCATTTCCATCAGGTC
>CAZKOJ010000295.1:0-1861 GCA_964554365.1 uncultured Clostridium sp.
CTTGCCCTTGGCTATGTGCTTGGCACTATCAACCCGCACTAGGGACTTTCACCCGTTAGACTGCGCCCATGCCGGGCGCACTAAAAAAAGACTTTCTAACAGAAAGTCTTTTAGTTTATATTGGATTACTAAATTTAAAAATAAATTCGGCCTTTTACATTAAAGGAAAGATTTTATACAAATTGCGCAAATAGCTGTAATAGTAGCACCAAATGTTGCACCAACTATAGGTCTTAGCCACAACTTCATTTCATTTTTCTTTTCTTCAGCTTGATATTCTTCCAATATAGGTATTCTCTCTAGAATATACTTATGGATCTCCAAAAACTCGTCCAATACACTTCTGTACTCCATTAATGTTCTCCAATATCTTTTGCATCTCGAAGTTTGGCAATTTGGCTGTTAAATCCTTCAAACAAGGCTCGCTTTTTCATGTATTCGGGAATAGCCTGGCTTTTAACATTAACAGAATATGGCTTAAGAATTACAGTTATTTCTTCCCTTATCCTTAACGATAGCCAATCAGAAGCATCAAAAAACGCTCTATATTGATGACCTATAGCTTGTTGCATGTTCTTTTGAATTCTCTCAATGTCCCTTTCCGGGTTTTCCTGTTGTCCCCACCATTGACAATCTTCAACTACAGCTCTCATTAAATGTTCATGAGCATTCCTTATTTCATTAAATGGTTGTACAAATGTATTGATGTCAAATTCTTCTGCGTAAAGAAAGACTTCTTTTGCATACTCATGTATTGTTGCAAGTAACTTCCAATCGCAATTTTCTATCAATGATGGTTGGTGGGGATCGTCTGGGGTAATAAAGTGGTCACTCATCAGGTTTACGGAAGGGGAGTACTCAGAACTCTGTTACGGCGTTCTGCATATTCTTCATTAGTCCAAACCCTTCCCGTAGCTAACCTCACAGACCCCCTATATCTGGCGGCATCACGCTTCATTTGATCGCGTACTTCTTTAGTAACAGGACCTAAACACGGAAAATCCTTATGAATTAATGTCCGAATATCATTTGTTAGCATATAATTAACCCCTCAATACATAGGTAAATCTTTACATATTTTATCGCTCATAAAAATAGCTGTCAACTTTTTCTTACAGTTTACATAGGTACTTATTGAACTAATCACTCTAAGGTAATGGCATACTTAAAACCCTTGTACGATATTTATCGTAATCTTCTTTTGAATAGAATAGTCCTACAGCCAAACTAATAGCAGCCCGATATCTACCAGTATAATCAGCTGCATTTGTTGGTGCAGGTTTAGTTAGAGGCCTATGTTCTGGAAACTCCTTGTCAATTAACGTCAAAATGTTCTTAGTCAACATTAGAACCACTCCTTGAAAAATTGTCAAGGTACATTCCTTCGTATTTTTCCTTTATCATAAAAAAGATATGTCCATAAAGCTCATATATTACTTAAATCCAAATCAGTTTTATAAATTTAAAAATTATTGGAGCAAGCTTAAATGGATGGAGGTCATATCCTAATTCCAGGGCATTGGACCTTACCAGTAGTACATACCTTCTTAAGAGTTCTTTAGCTTATCTGTTTACCCATCCATACCTGCAATTGGTCTTTACGGACCAGTATCCTTCTCCCAATTCTGACTGCCGGGAAATCTGGACGCCTGTACAGCTCATAAGCAGTCCATTTGGATACATTCAGAACCTCAGCAAGTTCATTCACCTGCAGAACTTCAGGAATATTTGACCAAGGACCCTCTACTTTCTGTGTTTGTTTTTGGTCTTTACCCCTCTGCAGCCATTCCACCAAAACCCGTAAACCCTACATCACCTTTTGCATATCCTGCTGGGACATTGTTTCTACCGTACCATCTCC
>CAZKOJ010000296.1:0-1830 GCA_964554365.1 uncultured Clostridium sp.
GAGCAGTATGCTGATTGTGTAGAAGAGAAGGTTTAAAATTATTTCTTAAAGGTGATAGATGTTTTACAGATAAATGTGCGTTTTCAAGAAGGGGCTATGCGCCAGGACAGCACGGACAAAGCAGAAAGAAAATATCTAACTATGGATTACAGTTAAGAGAAAAACAAAAAGCTAGAAGAATATACGGAATATTGGAAGGTCAGTTCAGAACATACTATGAAAAGGCTGAAAGAAAAAGAGGTATATCAGGTGAGAACTTGTTAAGACTTCTTGAAATGAGACTTGATAATGTAGCTTACAAATTAGGTTATGGAAATTCAAGATCTGAAGCTAGACAGTTAGTAACACACGGACACTTCTTAGTAAATGGTAAGAAAGTAGATATTGCTTCTTATCAAGTACTAGTTAATGATATTATAACTGTATGTGAAAAGAGTAGAGCAACAGAAAAGTTTAAGACTTTTGCTGAAAATCCAAAAACTTTACCAGCTTGGTTAGAGGGAAATCCTGAAAACTTTGAAGGAAAAATTCTTAGAGAGCCTTCAAGAGAAGATATAGATGTTCCTGTTAACGAAACACTAATCGTAGAGTTATATAGTAAGTAATTAATATAGAATCAGTTGCCCTCAAAATACATTAAGAGACAAATAGAAGGAGGGTTATATTCATGTTAGAGATAGAAAAACCTAAAATAGAATGTGTAGAAGTTAGTGAAGATGGTGCCTATGGTAAATTTGTAGTGGAACCACTAGAAAGAGGCTATGGTACTACTCTTGGTAATGCATTAAGAAGAATTCTTCTTTCTTCTTTACCAGGAGTCGCTGCTAAACACATAAAGATAGATGGTGTACTTCATGAGTTCTCAACTGTTCGTGGAGTAAAGGAAGATGTTGCTGAATTAATTTTAAACATCAAATGTCTGGCTTTAAAGATGAATGGAGAAGGTCCTAAGACCATTTATATAGATGCACAGGGACCAGGAGAGGTTACCGCAGGAGACATAAAAACCGATGGAGATGTAGAAGTAATTAACAAAGATTTACATATAGCAACTCTTGATGATGATGGTAAGTTATATATGGAAATTCAGGTTAATAGAGGTAGAGGATACGTTTCCCAAACTAAAAATAAATCTGAGGATATGCCTATAGGTACCATTGCTGTGGATTCAATATATACTCCTGTCAAAAGAGTTAACTTTGTTGTAGAAAATACAAGAGTTGGTCAGATTACTGACTACGATAAGTTATCTCTTGAAGTATGGACTAATGGCACTATAATGCCAGATGAAGGAATAAGTTTGTCAGCTAAAATTCTTATAGAACACTTCAAGTTATTCATGACTTTAACTGATCATGCAAATAACGTTGAAATAATGGTTGAAAAAGAAGAAGATAAGAAAGAAAAAGTTCTTGAAATGACTATTGAGGAACTTGATCTTTCTGTTAGAAGTTATAATTGCTTGAAGAGAGCAGGAATTAATACGGTACAAGAGTTAACAGAAAGAACAATGGATGATATGATGAAGGTTAGAAATCTAGGTAAGAAATCCTTGGAAGAAGTAGAGCAAAAACTTGAAGCCTTAGGATTATCTTTAAAACAGAGTGAAGAATAAAAGATATATTGACATTGTTTACTCAAAGAAGAGCGAAGGTAAGGAGGTATAGAGATGGCATTACAACGTAAATTAGGTCGTCCAACCGACCAAAGAAGAGCAATGCTAAGAAACCTTGTTACTAGTTTCTTAAAGCATGGAAAAATTCAAACAACAGAAACTAGAGCCAAGGAAACAAAAAATTTAGCTGAAAAAATGATTACTCTTGCAAAAAG
>CAZKOJ010000297.1:0-1795 GCA_964554365.1 uncultured Clostridium sp.
CCATTCTTGGTACTTTATATTTATCTGCCTGTCTCCATACTGTTTCAGTTTGTGGCTCAACGCCACCTTTTGCATCTAATACAGTAACAGCTCCATCAAGAACTCTTAATGATCTTTCAACTTCTACTGTAAAATCTACGTGCCCTGGTGTGTCTATTATATTTATAGCATGCTCTCTCCACATACAGAAGGTTGCTGCTGAAGTAATTGTTATACCTCTTTCTTGCTCTTGTGCCATCCAGTCCATCGTAGCCTGACCTTCGTGAACCTCACCTATTTTATGAGTTCTTCCTGTGTAAAAAAGTATACGCTCAGTTGTTGTAGTTTTTCCAGCATCAATATGTGCCATTATTCCAATATTACGGTACTTCTCTAATGGATGTTCTCTTCCCATTTGAATTTCCTCCTCTATTAGTGTAAATTTTGAGATTTAAATTTGAGAAAACTGTTTTGGCAAAAGCCAAAACAGTTTTTAATATTAATATCTATAATGAGCAAAAGCCTTGTTAGCTTCAGCCATTTTATGAGTGTCTTCTCTCTTCTTAACGGCTGCACCTGTATTATTGGCTGCATCCATTAATTCACCGGCAAGTCTCTCTCTCATACACTTTTCGCCTCTTTTTCTTGCAGCTGCAAGCATCCATCTGATTCCCAATGTCTGTCTTCTCTCTGTTCTAACTTCTATTGGAACCTGATATGTAGCACCACCTATTCTTCTTGCTTTTACTTCAAGAAGTGGCATTACATTGTTCATTGCCTCTTCAAAAACTTCGATAGCTTCTTTGCCTGTTTTTTCACTAATTATATCGAAAGCAGCATAACATATTTTCTGTGCTACTCCTCTTTTACCATCTTCCATTATGCTATTTATAAGCTTAGTAACAACCTTACTGTTATGCATTGGATCTGGTAATACATCTCTTTTTGCAATATGTCCTTTTCTTGGCACTTTTCTTCCCTCCTTAACAATTTCAAATTTAAGTTCATCGGTACTCGGCATTATGCATCTTAGCATATCTACCGTAAAGCGCTCTGTACTTCTGCAAATTATTTATTAAATCTATATATAAATGCTGAAGACATAGCACTACACTTTTCAATCAACTCAACCAAGCATTATTTTTGCTTTGGCTTTTTAGCACCGTATTTTGATCTGCTCTGTAATCTGTTAGCAACTCCTGCTGAGTCTAAGGCTCCTCTGATGATATGATATCTAACACCAGGAAGGTCTTTAACTCTTCCTCCTCTTATAAGAACAACACTATGTTCTTGTAAGTTGTGGCCTACACCTGGGATGTACGCAGAAACTTCAAAACCGTTTGTTAATCTAACTCTAGCAATTTTTCTTAATGCTGAGTTTGGTTTTTTAGGCGTTGTAGTTTTTACTACTGTACAAACTCCTCTTTTTTGAGGACATTCCTTTAGTGCTGGTGCTGTTGATTTAGCACTGATTGTCTTTCTGCCTTTTCTTACTAACTGGCTTATAGTTGGCATAATTACACCTCCTTTAAAATATCAACCTACTTAGACAGTTAATTATCTAAGTAGGTAACTAACAACAAACTTAATATTTATATTAAATTATATCTGTAAGCTATTTAAATTAGAAAATTAATCTTTTAATACTGCTACAGTTGCTGCTCCAACGTCTATACCACAAAGTTTTCCTAATTCCTTCATAGTATCTACATATACTAGCCCTAGGGAATTTTCATGAACTAATGCTCTAATTGGCTGTGTCAACTTATCATCGGCATCCTTTGCTATATAAACAGTTTTCACATTTGATGCTTTT
>CAZKOJ010000298.1:0-1793 GCA_964554365.1 uncultured Clostridium sp.
TCCATCATCGTCTAATGGCTCATTTGCCTGAGCAACCAAATATTCATCTTCTTCATCTGCAGTCATATATACTATCTGATTTGTAACTCTAGCTTCTTTTTTAATAACTTTTCTATATGGAGCTTCAATAAATCCATATTCATTTACTCTTGCATAAGTTGCCAACGAGTTAATAAGACCTATATTTGGACCTTCTGGTGTTTCTATCGGACACATTCTACCATAATGTGAATGATGAACGTCTCTAACCTCAAATCCCGCTCTTTCTCTTGAAAGACCTCCTGGTCCTAATGCAGATAGTCTCCTTTTGTGAGTAAGCTCTGACAGTGGATTTGTTTGATCCATGAACTGTGAAAGCTGAGAGCTACCAAAGAACTCTTTTATAGCTGCTGCTACAGGTCTTATATTAATTAATGCCTGTGGAGTTATGACCTCTTGATCTTGAATAGTCATTCTTTCTTTAACTACTCTTTCCATTCTTGAAAGACCTATTCTGAATTGGTTTTGAAGTAATTCACCAACTGATCTAAGCCTTCTATTTCCAAGGTGATCAATATCATCAGTATGACCTATATTATAAGCCAATCCCAATTCATAACTTATAGTTCCATATATGTCATCTCTTATTATGTGTTTTGGTATTAAAGAGTGCATATTTTTTCTTATTTGTTCTTTTATGCTTTGTTCATCACTATAGCTATCTAATATTTCTTTTAGAGTAGGATAATGAACAAATTCTTTTATATTTAAATCATCTATACTAAAATCTAGAAAATTATGTATGTTCACGAAGTTATTGCCTAAAACTTTTATAATTTTATCTTCAATATGAATACTTACCGCATTTACACCAGAATTTTGAATTTCTACCGCTTTTTCTCTGCTGATTTTTTCATCTTTTTGAACAAGTATCTCACCTGTTTGTGGATTTACAACGTCTTGAGCTGATATCTGATTTGTAATTCTAAGATGTAACGCCAATTTTTTATTAAACTTATATCTTCCTACCCTTGAAAGATCATATCTTTTTGCGTCAAAAAACAAAGATTCAATAAGCGATTGTGCGCTATCAACTGTAGGTGGTTCTCCTGGTCTTAATCTCTTGTAGATTTCAAGTAATGCTTCTTCACGCGTTTTCGTATTGTCTTTCTCTATTGAAGCTTTTAATCTTTCATCATCGCCAAAAACTTCGGTAATTTCAGCGTCTGTTCCATAGCCCATAGCTCTTGCAAGAATAGTTATAGGTAATTTTCTTGTTTTATCTATTCTTACATATATTATGTCATTAGAGTCAGTTTCATATTCTAGCCAAGCACCTCTATTTGGTATTACAGTTGCAGAAAAAAGTTTTTTACCTGTTTTATCAACTGACATATCATAATATACACCTGGTGATCTCACTAGCTGGCTAACTATTACTCTCTCGGCTCCATTAATAATAAAAGTTCCTTGTTCTGTCATAAGAGGAAAATCTCCCATGAACACTTCCTGTTCTTTTACTTCACCAGTCTCTTTATTTAGTAGTCTAACCTTTACCTTTAAAGGTGCTGCATAAGTAGAATCTCTTTCCTTACACTCTTCAACGGAATACTTAATGTTATCCATATCTAGTTTGTATCCAACAAATTCTAGATTAAGATTAGCTGTATAATCCTGGATAGGATTAATATCATCAAATACTTCCTGCAAACCTTCCTTTAAAAACCAATCATAGGAATCTAGTTGCACCTCAATTAAATTAGGCATTTCACCTACTTCTTTAAGTTTGGAAAAACTCATTCTTGTTCTTTTAC
>CAZKOJ010000299.1:0-1746 GCA_964554365.1 uncultured Clostridium sp.
TTACATATTATAAATGAAATTAAAGATTATATAAAAAAAGAAAACATAAAAGATTTAAAAGAAATAAGAGGAATTATTTAAAGATAAGAATCAGTGTTAATGAAAACTTATATATAGATTAACAATTTAAAATAAATGGAGGTAACTAAATTGCAAAATACAGAAATGATTATTATAGATACATTAAAAGAAGTGGGAGCATTATTGGAGGGGCATTTTCTCTTATCTTCAGGTAAACACAGTGATAAGTATTGCCAGTGCGCAAAATTATTACAATATCCTGATAAAGCTGAAAAAGTTTTAAAAATAGTAGCTGACAAATTAAAGGATGTAGATTTTGACATAATAGTAGGGCCAGCTATGGGAGGCGTAGTAGTATCTTATGAATTAGCAAGACAAACAGGAAAACCAGGAATATTTGCTGAAAGACAAGATGGCGTTATGACCATAA
The DNA here is from genome assembly GCA_964554365.1 of uncultured Clostridium sp. GTDB lineage: Bacteria > Bacillota > Clostridia > Clostridiales > Clostridiaceae > Clostridium_AM. Next base: position 452 of record CAZKOJ010000299.1, read on the forward strand.
GAAGAGGATTTGAGATAAATAAAGGACAGAAGGTTATAATATCAGAAGATGTTATAACTACAGGAAAATCTTCTTTAGAAGTAGTTGAGGTAATAAAAAGTTTAGGTGGAGAAGTAGTTGGAATGAGCTGCATAGTAGATAGAAGAGCAGAAGGAGTAACAATACCATATCCTATATATAGTGCTATAAAATTGGATATTAAAAGTTACGAAAAAGAGAATTGTCCTATGTGCAAAGAAGGTCAGGCATATGTTAAGCCTGGCAGCAGAAACCTAAAATAAAAAATTACTTTTAATTTTAATTCGCATACTTCAACTTAAAATTATAGATTTCAAGTTGCTAGTAATATAAATTAGCTAAGTATTTTTCCCTAATATATATAATATATATTTTATATTCTGGACTTCAAGCTTTTAAAGTTTGAAGTCACTTTTTTATAAAGTAAATAATTAATCAGTGAATTAGTTCAGTGATAAAAAAATAATAGTACTGTAAATATAATAGTAATGTAGCATTTTAAACTAACATTTAGGAGCATAAGAAGTACAGCATACCCCTATGTTCATACATAGACAATATTAAGGTATTTTCAAAGAAATAACTAGCAGTATGGCTAGTCTATTTTACGTCATACTACGTGGACAGAACCCTTTGTAGGAACTTTCTAATCTCAGGGGAAAGTAGTTAAAATATAGCAGTTGCAACATTAACAAAAAATTATTACTATTTCTTATACTTTTGAGTTATAATAAATAATGAATTGTTATGGAATAGTAAAATACTATTTGTAGTATTTTAAATATTTTTATGTAGGAGGAATTGAAGGTGCGAAAACCAAGTATATTTAGTAAGGACTATCAAAAAAAGATGGAAAGAAGAAGGCAAAGAATCACCTTCGTCATTGTTATATCTGTTGTTATAATTATATTTGCAGCAGCATCTATTAAAGGTATATTTAAAAATTTAAATAAAGATACAAATAAAGTTAAAAGCAGTGTTACTACTCAAAAAAATACTGCAAATAATAAGGAAAATACAAAAAAAACTGAACCGGTTGCTAAAACTGTAGAAAAATCTGAACAATATATGATTCAATTAAGTAATGGAAAAAACGTAAATGCAGTATATGAAGTTAAAAATAGTGATAAAGTTTTCAAAGGTTTGTCACCAACTGAAAGTAATGTAATTTACAATATAAGTCCATCAGGTAAGCAGATGGTGATTTTTGATGATAAAATTCAAAGTACTATACTTATAGATATAAATGGAAATAAACAAGATATAACAAATCCACA
>CAZKOJ010000300.1:0-1701 GCA_964554365.1 uncultured Clostridium sp.
TATCAATTTCTGAGTAAACAGCAATTGTAAGTATTCCCATTTGTCTACAAGCTCTAATTATTCTAACTGCAATTTCTCCTCTATTTGCAATAAGTACCTTTTTAAACATATCCTTCACCTATCCTATAGCAAAAAGTATTATAGCTTCACAAACTGTTTTACCATCAACTGAAGCGATTCCCTTACCTATTCCTATTGGCCCCTTAAGTTTTACTATTTCACAATATAAAGCTAAACTATTTCCTGGTACGACCTTTGCGTTAAATCTAACCTTATTAGTTGCAGCAAATAACGGAGTTTTTCCCTTAAACTTTTCCATTGATAAAATAGCCACAGCTCCTGCTTGTGCCAAAGCTTCTATTTGTAAAACTCCTGGCATAATTGGTTCTTGTGGATAATGGCCTTGAAAAAATTGTTCATTTGCAGAGACATTCTTATATCCCTTAACAAATAGTTTTTCTTCTATATCCATTTCAGTTACTCTGTCTATAAGTAAAAATGGATATCTATGAGGTAAAATTTCTTTTATTTCTTCTATCTTTAACATAAATATTAATCCTCCTTAATTTCAAAGAGTTTTTGTCCAAACTCAACCATATCTCCATCTTTTGCAAAACACTTTACTATTTTCCCATTATAATTACTTTCAATTTCATTCATTAATTTCATCGCTTCAATTATGCAAATTACTTTTCCCTTTTTCACATAATCTCCTTCTTTAGCAAATGACTCACTATCAGGAGATGGTGATGAATAAAATGTTCCAACCATTGGTGATGTAATTATTACTGTATCTTCTTCTACAGCTTCTTCTTGTATATTACTTAATTTATTTTCCGGGAAATCATTCTTTTCTTGTATAGGTTCCTCTTTTGTATGAATGTTGCTTTCCTTTTTTGTAGTCTCTTCTTCTACATTTCTATTTAAGCTTCTAGTTAAAGACTTATCCATTTTTATATAGCTATCATTTGATTTTAATTCAAAGTAAGCTAAATCCGAAGAATTTATAATATTTATAAGTTCTTTAATATTTTGAAAATCCATAAAATTGCCTCCTATTTTTCTTCCCATCTCTTAAATAATAAAGTTGCATTATGTCCACCAAATCCTAAAGAATTTGTTAAAGCATACTTAAGTTCTTTTTTTCTTCCCTTATTTGGCACATAATCTAAATCTAGTTCTTCATCTTTAGTTTCATAACCTATTGTAGGCGGTACAAATCCTTCTTCTAGTGCTTTTAAGCACACTATAGATTCAATAGCTCCTGCTGCACCTAATAAGTGTCCTGTCATTGATTTTGTAGAAGATATTGGAATGTTATATGCATCTTCTCCAAAAACTTTTTTAATTGCTGCAGTTTCAAATTTATCATTTAATTGAGTTGAAGTTCCATGAGCATTTATATATGAAACTTCAGTTTTATCTATTTTAGCTTCATTAATTGCTTGACTCATAGCTTCTGCAGCTCCAAAACCTTCTGGATGTGGAGATGTAATGTGGTATGCATCACAAGTTGAACCATATCCTACAATTTCACCTAATATATTTGCTCCTCTTTCTAAAGCTGAATCTAAAGATTCAAGTAATAATATTCCTGCACCTTCCCCCATTACAAAGCCACTTCTATTCTTATCAAAAGGAGTTGACGCTTTAACAGGATCATTTGAAGAATTAAGTGCTTTCATACTATGGAATCCTTCA
>CAZKOJ010000301.1:0-1686 GCA_964554365.1 uncultured Clostridium sp.
CATTCAGATAGAAAAATCCGGTTTCGATATATTCAATTGCCTATGTTCGTTGCTGTAGGTATAGGTTGTGGCGGTCCCGCCTGCTGGTGTGGAGCTACTCATCCGGTTCAACGCGTCGTAGGCATAGGACATCTGAGTCGTGCCGCTGTTCTTTTTTGTTGTCAAGTTGCCGGAGGTGTCGTATTCGAAAGCATATTTGAATCACCTATTTAAAAAAGTACTATCCTTTATATATCAACCCTTTATAAAAATCTTCCACTTCCCCCGTTTTAACCATTTGTTGGATAGCAGGTTTTACTAAAGATGCCGAATAAGAATGAAATCTTGATAATTCTTCCATATCCTTGGCAGTTGCTTCTCTGACAAACTCTCTTTTATAATTCATAACTGATAAATAGTGTTTATCATCTCTTGTTACTCCAATTAAAAATTCAGGGATTTTTACATCTTTGTGGCATTCTTTTTGTCCCAATAACTTCCATTCCCCTCTCTTAATGAGAGCTGAAATATCTGGTCTAATAGAAAACCCGATCATCATGATTTTCTCTGTATTAATGTTATTTATATCAAGTAAATAATTACTTGTGAAGTCAAAAATAATATAACAAAAATAACTCCATTCAAAATTTATTATTTGTCCATATGTAAAAATACTTTCTTCAATCTCAATTGCAAAAACATCCCCTATTTTTGCATTAACTCTCTTTATTTTCATACATTACCCTTACGATTCAATATTACTACTTTTTGTTCTTATAATAACTGTTGTAATTCTCTTTTACCATTATATCTAGAGTGCTAAACACAGAAAAATCACCTTTTAGAATATCACTTGCATATTCTTCTAATCTTTCCGCTACGATTAATACATAATTCTTAAGTCCATTTCCCTTTTCGTAATATTTTGATCCAATTCCGTATTCGTATGCAGGTTTTATTTGTGCCTTTGGATTTTTTAAGGCTAAAATCCACTCCAAGCTAAATCCTGTTATAGGCTCATTGTTTTTAACTGCGTTTGTTATGTTTTTTACTATTTCCCCATTAATAAGCTTATAGATAACAATTTTAATAAAAGCTTCTTTAAATTCATATATTATTTCTATTCCTGTAGTTGAATTAATAGCTGTAAAATAATACCCCCCATCTTCTCTTTTACTTAATATTGTATTAAATCCATACTCGCTTTTTAAAAAGCAAAATGCTTGTTCAAATACCTGTTCTAATTCTTTCTTTTTCATTATGGTCTTCTCCCTGTAATATCAATTGTTGGATACCCGTATTGATTTATTCGATTTTGTTCAAGTTCATAGAAAGGACTCCTTGTTGTTCTTAATGGGTCTGTCCCAATATCATATATATCATACCCTTGCTTTATCTTACTATCTATCCACCTTTGGTTTCTTGTCAATGCAGCATTTAGCTCGTTAGGTTTCATTGGTCTATTATTAGGAAAATTCTTACTCCATGCTTGATACCATTTTGCATTAATTCCTTCCCCCTGAAGCTGTTTTACAGCAATCTTAATATCTCCCATTCCTTCGCCAATAACAACCGCTTTATTAATCCCCGCTCCCTTAGAGAAAAACCCACTTAAAGCCTTACTCCCTGCCATTGCTATCAGTACAGTTACTTCACCTGTTTTTCCCCCTGTAAAATTACCAAATGCATATACATCCTTATCACGTA
>CAZKOJ010000302.1:0-1541 GCA_964554365.1 uncultured Clostridium sp.
GAGAACGTAGATAGATTTGTGTAAATTCAAATCTATCTACGTTCTTTTTGGTATGTATAGTTGGCAATTATGGTAATAATAACTATAAACTATTTATGAGAGGAGTAATGAAAATGAGGGAATTAAATATGCCACAGATTGATTTCAATAAGGAATTAAACAAATGCAAAGATATGGAGGATTTAGTAGGCAAGAATGGCTTAATGCAGCGATTATTTGGAAACATAATTCAACAATTTTTAGAAGCAGAGATGGAAGAGCACATTGGAAGAGAAAAATACTCAAGGAAAAATACTGAAAATAAAAATTACAGAAATGGATATAGCTCAAAGAACATTAAAACTAGCTTCGGAGAAGTGGATGTTGATGTTCCTAGGGATAGAAATGCAGAGTTTGAACCTAAAATTGTAAAAAAATATGAAACTGTCTGTAACGAAGTTGATAAGAAGGTTATTGGCCTATATGCTAGAGGTATGTCTGTAGATGATATTAAGTCTGAAATAGATGAACTTTATGGGATAGATATATCCCCTGCAATGATTTCAAAGATTACTGACAAGGTAATGGAAACAGCTATCGCTTGGCAGAATAGGTCGTTAGACCCTGTATATCCTATAGTGTATATGGATGCTCTATATTTTAAAGTTAGAGAAGAGCATAAGATTGTTAATAAGGCAGCCTATGTTTGCATGGCCTTAGATATCAAAGGTTATAAAGATATTTTAGGCATATGGGTTGGCGAACAGGAAGGTGCAAAATTCTGGCTTTCTGTGTGTAATGACTTAAAAAATCGAGGAGTTAAGGACATAATTATCGCTTGCATGGATGGATTAAAAGGTCTGCCTGATGCAATTAAAGTCGTTTTTCCACAGGTTAATATTCAAAGTTGTGTAGTACATCAGATTAGAAATTCCTTAAAATATGTAGCCTCAAAAGATAGTAAAGCATTCATTAAGGGCTTGAAAGAAGTATATAAAGCTTCAACGGAAGAGATAGCACTTACTGCTCTAGATAACCTAGAAAACACCTGGGGTGATAAGTATTCTATAGTAATACAATCATGGCGTAATAATTGGGAGAATCTATCTACATATTTTGATTTTCCACCTGAAATAAGACGAATAATCTATACAACTAATACTTTAGAAAGCTTTAATAGACAGTTAAGGAAATTCACTAAAATAAGAACTACTTTTCCAACAGATGATTCATTAAGAAAGGCTTTATTCCTAGCAACTGAACAGATTATGAAGAAATGGACTTCACCATCTCAGAACTGGTCAGGTACTTTAGCACAATTAACTATAATGTTTGACGATAGGCTTGAACCATAAAATTAAAATTAAAGCTTGTACTTTTTAGAATATAAATGCATAATAATAGTATTTTTGCAAAAAATACTATTAGATTAAAACTATACAATCTCATTATTTAGTAATACCCCAAAAAATAAAAATTACTACAGGTTTGTTTTCCCGTAGCAATTTCCAATTTAAATTAATCATGTCTACATTAATTTACACAAACTTATAGACGTTCTC